>JANMZB010000384.1:0-15613 GCA_031382725.1 Sphingobacteriaceae bacterium
TCATACTTATTTGTTCCAATTTTGTCTGGAGAGGGTGCATCATCAGCCGTATACAGATTTTCTACAAAAGTTTGTTTATTAACCACTGCATAACCATTCGGGCCATCGCCGTATATTGGCTGCCAAGGAGAATAGTTTGCAGCACCGTTTAAATTACCAATTGTATTATTTAAAGTCTTGACATAGGCAAGACGATAGTTAACACCCGTAGAAATATACTTGCTGACTTTGCTATTTATGTTTGCGGAAAATGTGTACCTCTTAGCTTCATTTTGAATCAATGAACTTTCGGTACGATTATAACCACCTCCAACATAATATGAGGTTGCTTCACTACCACCTAAAACGCGTAAACTATAATCATTAAGAGCAGCGTTTTTGTTAATTAAAGGAGTCTGCCAATCGGTGGTAGGTCTATTTCCCAGATATTTAGTATTCCCTTCTTTAAATTCATCTGGCAAATTTGCCGGTATTGGAGAATTAGCAAAGGCCTCTCTGTAAAGAGACACAAATTCAGGCACATCCAGTACCTGTGATTTTTTAGTAATGTTTGAAATACCGGTTTGAGAGGAAAGCTCAACTTTGGGCTTGCCAGCTTTACCTCTTTTGGTTGTTATTAGAATAACCCCATTAGCAGCGCGAACTCCATAAATAGCAGATGCTGTTGCATCTTTAAGTACAGAAATACTTTCTATATCATTTGGATTAATAGTATTCATGATATTTACCTCACCACGCAAATCGCCATCGGCACCATCTGTAGCGCCACTAAAAGCCTCATAAAGAGGAATTCCGTCGACTACATAAAGAGGCTCTGCGTTTCCAAATGTACTCACCCCTCTAATACGTACAGTTGGTCTAGCACTTGGATCACCTCCGGGAGTGGAAACAAAGACTCCAGGCATACGCCCTTGCATTGCAAGCTCCGGTGACTGTAAAGGACTTTGAGCAATTTCCGTAGCGCCCATGCTTGAAATAGCACCAGTAACATCTTTTCTTCTTCGTTCCCCATAACCAATTACAACCACTTCCTCTAAAGCCTGGCTAGATTCTGATAATGTAACATTTATAGATGACCTCCCATTTATTGAAACTTCCTGAGATGCCATTCCAATAAAAGCAAATACAAGCGTTCCGTTACCATTAGGGACCGAAATGGTGAAACTACCTTCTGAATTTGTTGCAGTTGAAATTTGCGAACCTTTTAACGCCACTGAAACTCCTGGCAGCGATTCCCCTTTCGCATCTGTAACCTTGCCTGAGACAGTTGAAACACCTTGGGCAAAAGAGGCTTCCCCGAGACCACACATTACTAATAGGGCCATTAGTAACCTGCAGTAAATCTTAAATTTACTGTAAAAGATCATCATAAATTCGTTAGTTTAATTTTTATAATTGTTAGTTGTTCAAATATGGTTTACTTTTAAAATCCATCTGTCCTGCACTATCCTGCTTTAAATAAATTAGCAAAGTGTTAAACTATATTGCCTTTTTTGAAATTAATAATAATTAATATGATTGTATAGGAATAGCTAAATTATTTCAAAAAATTTTTAGTTCAACCATTAATTTGTTAAGTATTTATGAAGATTGAAACTAAGAAATGCTCTTAACTGTCCTAGTATTCACCAAAATGCATTATTAAATGACTGGATCAGGCATTGGCCGGACAAGCTACTTCTCCATCTTAAAAGCTAACAAAATGTGATAGTTATTTTACTGATTTAAATATCTGCAAGTTGATTGAGAATGGGATTAATTTAGGATCAGCAGTTATAAAATTGTTACATTATAAATCCAGCGGCCGGCTAAATTAAGGTGAGGTTACAAAAAACAAAAGCGGGTATTGCTAAGTTCACACCTAGCGATACCCGCTCTAAAAATTTGAATATTGGCTATTTCAAAGAGTTTATCCAGGCTGCTATTTTCAGTGCATCAGCTTTAGGCACCTGAGGCATTGGTGGCATCTCAGTAGAATAGTCAGGCCAGTTTTGTGGCTCGGGACTATGTATTAGTTTTACTATTCTTTCATTACTGTATTTTCTTTTCGCTATTTCGACAAATCCAGGTCCAACCTGGCGTTTTGCAGGGTTATGACAGGCTGTACAGGTATGCTTCGCTAACAGGCCTTTTACCTGATCGTATGTTGGAGCAGCTGGCTTTTTGGCAACTGCCGCCCCACCGCCCGGACCATCGGGACTTACTAACACTTGATCTGGTTTTAAAACCTGACCTGCTTTTTTTGTCCCTGAAGCCGGGACCTTCTTTGCGGTTAACGATGAGTTCTTTGTACTTGTTTCTGATAGCGACAGCTTGCTTCCGGAAGGAATATTATTTAGAGTATAATAAGCTGAGGGATGTACTAAGGAGAAGGAACCATCATCGCCCCGAACGCCTTCAAGATTGATATGATGAATATAGTACGGACGAAGGTTGCTTACTACAATTCTGGCTCTCATTCCATCATCAGATACTTTTACTCCTTTTATTGGGCAATTTTCTTTGTAAACGGGGGGGCTACCATACACTGCATGGTATTTATAAATAAAACTTTCTACAGAATAAGAAGACAAATCTTCGGCAGATTTTCTGTCAACTGCTTTGGTAAATTCGATTTCGAATCCATCTGGCATAGCCCGAACTGCACGCATCTCAAAAGGTATTTTGTTATTATAAACCAGACGTTGTAAACCGGCATTTGCTTCGCCTGCCGATCCCCAACCTCTATTAGTTTCGCCAACAAATAAGGATCCGTCTTTAGCAAAAGCCATACGTAACACTCCCGACTGGAAGCCTGCACGAAAATCAAATGAAGCACCCTGGTATTCTCCGTTTACCTTCTCCATAAATACTCTCATGATCTTACTTTGACCCTGATCGCCAACAAGAACCTGTCCGCCAAACGGCCCAAACGCGTTCCCAGGAATTTTTAAAATCTCTGAATTAGAGATCCCGAGTATTCCATGCGGTAGCCATACTGCAGGACTTTGAAACTCGGGGAAATTTTTCTTCATGTCTACAACCGTGATAAATTTCTCGTCAACGCGGTTTTCTGGTTTGATATATCTTCCCTGAGCATTTTTTATTTGCCTCTTATCAATCTTTGCATAGAACTGTTCTTCTGTTAGCGTAATAGGTGAGTTAGGTAAGCCTGTCCAGTGCAAACCTGCCGGGTGGCCAACAAAAGACCCTTTTTTAACATGCCAAACACCACCGGAACCCATCCAATCGCCCTGATTGTCGCTATAGAATAGCTCTCCGTCGATCATGCCCAGACCCGCGGGCGAACGCATTCCCGTTGCCCAAGGCTCCATTTTGCCATCTTCAGAAATCTTCATCATCCACCCTCTGTAAGGAACCCTGCTTTCGCCTCTCCACCACTCCTCGCTTCCAAAGGCTACGTTTCCAGATACAAAGAATGATCCATCGGGACCAATTTTCGGTCCAAAGCTATATTCATGATAATGACCGGAGATAGGCCATGAATAAACAGTCTCATATACATCAGCCTTGCCATCCATATCGGTATCTTTAAGCTTGGTCAACTCCCCACGTTGGGCACAGTAAAAAGCACCATCTTTATATACAAGGCCTAAAATTTCATGTAGACCAGAAGCAAACTTTCTGAAGTATGGGCGCAAACTGGTAGGATTTTCGGCAATGTAAATATCTCCACGACGTGTTGATATACCTAAATCCCCGTTAGGGAGCACAGTTAAACCTCCTACTTCAAGGATGGTACCTTCGGGCGAACTAACTCTTAATATTTTAAAAAAGTCTTCTTCTTTAGGAGATTCCTGAGCGAAAACTGTTTGTGAAATTCCGCCAGCCACTATACACGATACCAGCATGGCAACAGTCTGCCTGATAATACCTGAACTTATATTCTTTATTGAAAAACTCTTCATCTTATTAATTAAAAAATGATTGAATAACTAACCTTACCATTAACAGGCACAAGCAATTCCTGATTTCCGTTTATCTCTCTTAGAACAGGTTTAACGCCGGTATCATTTAACTGGAGATAATAAGACTTATCGCCTATTAAGTATCTGCCTTTGGATATTTCCTGTATCGTTTTGTCTTCAGCTATTTTAGCATACATCCCATTGGTTGGATTTTGTACTGTTATCTCTCTGGTCAAACCTTGCGCTTCAGCAGAGGTTTTGATCATATCTGAAACGTTTACTCCTTCTATCTGATAATGGAATGTGGGGCTCCCGTTCGTATCAAGAGTGTATCCTTTTGAACGGAAATTGGCACCAACCGTATCCGTTTTCCAGGCCGTTTGAGTAGAAGAAAGTTTTGCAAGTGTAAATACAGGCTTAGTTAGAATTTTAGCTACACCCCTCGGACGTGATGATCCATCGCCCCGATCATGCCACATTGGTGTGGCATCTAAAAAACTACCTCTCCAAATCTGGAATATCGTGCCACGGTCTAAATCATATGTATAGTGTACTTGTTCGGGGCTGCCTACAGAAACCGCATGAACAACCCTACCCCAATTTTGAACATCCATAAAACTTCTTAAAATCGTAACATCGGTAGCATCTACCTGAATTGGGTCGGGGACACCGTAAACATCCTCATCACCCACATAGTAATACCGAACACCTGGCCCTGAAATTCCTAATCCCAAAACTGAATTATGCCAGGAAACATATTTAGAGTAAGTAAGCTCAAAGGGGAAATCTCCTTTAGGTAAATTAGCTACTTTATTTGCCGGATCGCCGCTTGATGCGGACTTTAATTCCTGGCCATTAATTTTCAAAACACCTCTGCCACCTTTCGCACTCACATTAAAATTATAGTCTCCAGGTTCTAGTATCCTAATAGTTCCCGTATAACGGATTAAATACTCATTTGGAATAGTACTATTTTCAGAAGTTAGCTTTGTAGACGCACCTTTTGCTTCCGGGGGCAATTTGGAAAAGTCAGGATCAACTTCATACTTCCCTTTATACAAACTATAATTCAAATTAAATAACTCCGGATGAGGTTTATCATAACTGGCAATCTTGATATTTCTAAACGCTACCCCTCCATGATCGCCCTGCAACCGCAAAGGACCCAACAGAACCTCGTCTGGGTAGCCTCCCCGGGTTGGACCAGACATCTGTATATTTTCATGAATAACCAGGCCGTTTAACTCTACTCTGACGAATTTCGCATTTTCAATTTTTTTACCGTTTTGGTCAAAACGCGGAGCATGAAAAGAGATTTTAAGATGCTGCCACAAACCCGGAGCTCTGCTTGCATTGATACGGGGGGCATAACCTTCGTATCCTTTTTGTCCATCGGGTTTACTTTCATCCCAACGTTCATAAATACCACCATTGCCGCCGGCCTTAGGGACCTTATCAGTCCAACTATCCAGTAATTGAACTTCGTATCTTCCCTGAAAATAAATTCCTGAATTAGATCCCTTGGCCATCATAAAATCCAGCTCAAGATCTGCATCACTGTGCTGAAGGTTTGAAATTAAGTCCTTGGGACGATTTTTTTCAGAAAAGGTATTAACCAAAATGCCTGTTCCTTTGCTGGAACTCAAAACGTTCTGTTTAGATAAATCAGCGTTTACATCACCAGCCACCTGCCAGTATTTTCCGGGATCTTTAAATGCTGATAAATCGCTCAGCATAACCGGCTGACCCGCTTGCTGTGCATAAGCTAAACCCGCACTGCATAACCAGGCCAAACCTGATAAGCCAGCCAGGCTAAATAAATTAAATCTTTTAGTCATGTGTATTTATTGATGTATGCTTAGCAACAATTTGTCGCCATTATTAAGGTAATTGGTTATGGCGCAATACTGTTGATAGTGCAAGATACAAACTAATTAATTTTAATATCAACTGGTATGCTGCCGAATACCATTTTATCTGAAAAATATTAAAATATACCCTAAATAAGTTTTACGTATTAAAAATGATACGCTTCGAAGAGTAACATAACCGTCGACAGAAAAGATGGTTGGGGTGCTTTGATTTATCTTTGATGTTCGATAAAAAATATGAGGCTTCAATATTTCTTCTTAATATTTCTCTTCTCTTGCACTTCGCTTTACTCGCAGAGCATTGCTCCAACCAAAACCAAAATTGTAAAGAGGGGAAATCAATATCAATTACTGGTAAATAATAAGCCCTATTTTATTAAAGGTGCCGGTGCCCAGCATTACCTTGAAAGGTTAAAGCAATATGGTGGGAACTCTATTCGAACACAAAGTGATGCTGCAACGCTTAATAAAGCTAAAAGTCTTGGTTTAACTGCTCTAATTCATTTGCCTGTAAAGGCCGAACGTGATGGGATGAACTATGATGACCGGGATGCGGTAAGGAAACAACATGAGCGGGTGATGGATATTGTAAGAAAAACAAAGGATCATCCGGCTGTGATTATGTGGGAGTTAGGTAACGAGCTTGATTTTATCCAGGCAAACGTAAAGGATCACTACAACCCAAAAGTATGGGACGCTGTAAATGCTTTGTCGAAAGAGATACACAAACTTGATCCTAATCACCCGATTATGACTGTAGTTGGTTCCCTTAATAAGGACAAAACAGCAGACCTGATCCGGATGTGCTCAGACCTAGATCTGCTTGGAATTAATGAATATGGCGATCTGCTAGAAATCCCGAAATGGTTAAGAGAGTTTGGCTGGAAAAAACCTTATGTGGTAACCGAATGGGGACCAACAGGCTTTTGGCAAGTGCCTAAAACGCCCTGGAAGGTTCCAATCGAAGAAACCAGCAGTATGAAGGCTAAGAAGTACAAAGAGCGTTACGAACAAACGATCAGTAAAGATAAAGCCATGTGCCTCGGCTCCTATGTATTTTTGTGGCGCCAGCATCAGGAAAGAACCCATACCTGGTTTGGGATGTTCGATAAAGAGGGATTAGAAACCGAGGCCGTAGATGTGATGCATTATGTATGGAGCGGGAAATGGCCAAAAAACCGTAGTCCTGTTCTTGATTCTATAAAAATTGGCAAACAAACTGCTTATGATGGCGTGGAATTAAAAGCGCAAAACACCTATAACGCACAAGTTTGGTCCAGAGAGCCTGATAACGATCGGTTAGAATATAAATGGGAGATTTTAGCTGAAGGCACCAATTTCCCGTACGGAGGCGGGGGCGAAAAGAGACCACCTTCTATCCCAAACTTAATTTCAAACCAAAGCAGTTCAAAAATTATGTTTAAGGCCCCTGATAAAGAAGGATCTTACCGATTGTTTGTGTATGTGTACGATGGCAAAAATCATTTCGCCACAGCAAATATTCCCTTCCTAAATAAGCTTTAAAATAGACCTCTATTCAAACGGTGGAATAGATAAAAAGGATGCACTTTCGCGGAGGCTAAATCTACGAAAAGCGACAAGCTAAATATGAAGCAGGATAATGTTCTCTTAGGTATTAGACTGTACCATTAATTTGGTTTGATATCGTTTGCCGATCGTTGAACTTTTAAAAAGAACAACAGATGATACTCTAAAGAATTACTAAAATATTTCCAGTCGTGCACACCAGGTCTTTCAGCATAATCATGCTCTACACCTTCAGAAAGCAACTTTTGATGGAAGTCTTTATTTACATTAAAAAGGAAGTCTCTGGTTCCTACGTCTATCGTTAACTTTAAGCCAGATGCTTTTAATTTATCTGTCATGTAAAATACCGAGTTCTCGCGATAGCGATCTTCATTCTCACTTGCCGGACCGAGTATTTTAGAGAACCATTGTTGAATCGTAGCATTATCCAAATCACGACTTAAATCTAAAGCGCCCGAAATACTTCCTGCGGCAAGAAATAATTCAGGATGGCGGCCTGAAAGATATAATGATCCATGCCCTCCCATGCTTAAACCTGTTATGAAGCGTCCTTTACGGAATGCTTTTGTTCTATAAGATTTATCGATATGCGGTATAAGTTCTTTTATGATATAACTTTCGTACTGGCTTTGCTTTTCTAACGGACTATCCAAATACCAGGAACCAAAGCCTCCATCTGGGAGAACAACGATAAGATTGTACTTATCTACCAGATCTTTCAGCATATTTTTATCAGGAACAGTGTTGTTTAGCCATGCGTTGAAAGGATCGCTGAAACCATGCAGAAGATACAATACCGTAAATCTTTGCTTGCTTTTTTTTATAGTATAGCTATCCGGCATTACAACCGCAGCTTTTATAATTTTCTTATTAGCCTGGCTATAGAGGTTTACTGTATCAACCTGGGCAGAAAATGCAGTTAAACTACTGCTTATTAAAAACAGAGATAAAAGGGTTTCAAACTTATTCATATTAATATAATGGATCGCAAAGTTAAAGTTTCAGATGATTTACCTGAATTTTTTCGATTTATTGAAGTACTACTTTTTACTTCAAAACGAGTCTTTTTGTTCCATCAATTAATTACAAATTGAACGATTATTACAATTCAAATTTGTATCCTTTTCTATATTCCTTTTTCACGAATTTATTCACCTCTTCAAAATTTGTAATTCGCATATTCTGAGCATCCCACAATAACTTTTTGCGGCCCGGGAAGCCTCCATTAGCATTTTTAATATTCCAGGCACTTAAAGCCAGATTGCCCATTAAAATTGTTTCTGTCAAGGGGCCAGCATAATCAAAAGACGAGCTTAATTCTTTTTTTCCAAAGCCTGCCATACAAGCATTTACCCATTGCACCTCATGCCCTTCAGGAACCCTGGAGATTGTTGCGGGAACGTTCACTTCTTTGGTTCTTGAAATTGGTAAAAGAGTTGGATTTTCACCGTATGTACTGCACATCATTTTGCCTTTGGTGCCGGTAATAATAGCGCCTCCGCCCCAATCACCCATAGGCTCTTCGGCGCCAAGTTCTTCAGGGCGTTCGGGCAAAATTCCCCCGTCTGTCCAGTATAAATTCACCGCAGGTTTTCCATCCCTTCCGGGGAATTTTAGTTTTAGCGATGATGCTGCGGGAAAACAGTCAGGATGATAGGATGCGTTCCACATTTCCTCGTAAGTATTTACCACACTGCATTCCACTTCTGATGGAAAACCCAGGCTCACCGTTTTAAAAACAGGGTCGATGATATGACACCCCATATCTCCCAAAGCACCAGTTCCAAAAGATGGGTAACCACGCCAGTTAAACGGCACATATTCTTTATGATATTCTTCCCATTGGTTTGGGCCAAGCCATAAATCCCAATCTAATTCTTTAGGCACTTCATCTTTTTCTTTCGGTTTTCCAAACCCTTGCGGCCAGATTGGTCTGTTAGTCCAGCAATGAATATGTGTGGCGTCGCCAATTAAGTCGGCTTTATACCATTCCTGCATCTTTCTAACACCCTCGTTAGATGAGCCTTGATTGCCCATTTGGGTTACCACTTTATATTTTCGGGCGGCTTGGGTAAGAATACGAGCCTCGTGAATTGTATGCGTTAAAGGCTTTTGAACATACACATGCATGCGTAACTGCATAGCATGAAGGGCTGCAACGGCATGCGTATGATCGGGCGTTGAAACAGAAACGGCATCTATGTTTTTTCTTTCTTTTTCAAGCATCTCCCGGTAATCTTTGTAATATTTCGCTTTAGGGAAACGGGCGCGTGATTTTACCGCCTGACGATCATCAACATCACATAAACCAACAATATTAACATTTGGACTTTTTGCAAAACCCGCAAGATCGCTTTCTCCTTTTCCGCCAATACCAATGCCTGCAATATTTAATTTATCGCTTGGCGCGATGAAACCTCTACCCAAAACATGCCGCGGAACAATAAAGAATCCGGCGGTGGCAAGAGATACATTTTTTACAAATTCTCTTCTCGATTGTACATTGTTATTTTCCTTCTTCATTGTAATATTTGAGATTTGAGAGGTGAGACATGAAATTTGAGATCCTAGAATTTTTATATCGTCTAAGGATTAATTTTCTTGATATGTAGCACCCAATCTCGAAACGTGGTTGTTCCGGGATATACTTCAGGGGCATTGAAAAAAACTTCTGAGCCGCCGTTTATAACTTTAGAACTGAATGATTTCGCGGCACCCGGATCATACCAATAATATTGGAAACTGTCTTTAGGTGAAAAAGATTTTAAATCAATTTTTAAAGACCCGCCCCATCTTGCATAAACAATATATTCTTGTCCCGGCAAGGCTAGGCAATACTTGTTTTCGGGATATTCCAGAACGAGCTCGGGATGTGGGGCCATTTTCCACCATTCAACTTTTTTGAAAAATTCGGCTAAATAACCCATAGAGCGGGCACCTTCATAATTCAACGTATTGGTTTCAAAACCCATTTGAAGTGGCCACGCACCTCCGGGTTTAGATGGAGCTTCGGGAACGTGAGCGAGCCACACATGTCCGCCACCATAAGTATGCCCGGCTGCGCCGGATAAAATAGCCGACCATGCCGCAAAACGAACATCCCTCCCGGTAGGATTGCCTTCCTTAAATTCATACCAGGGCTCGGTAACCACAATAGGCTTATGTGGACTTGTAGCATAAGATTTACTAATAACAGAAGGTATCATTTCGTTAGCCATGCGGCCATGCCCCACCTGGGTTTGATTATAATCCATCCAGGTTTCGTCATTCAAAATTTCGGCAGTAGACCACTGAGGAGCACTCATGCCTCCGCCCCAATTTGGCGGCGTATTGTGAGCGCTTACAATACGGTTATAGGGGTCTTCTTTCTTGATCATAGCACCCAGATCTTTCCAAAAAGGCAGACCCATACCGCCGTAATTCTCCTTATTGTATTCTCCGGCTGTTACCCAAATTACATTATACGCACCCAGTCGGTGTATTAAATATCGGCACCAACGTTTTATTTTTTCTTCGCTGGCTACCTTGCTTAAGTCTTCTTCGCTCCACCAGCCGTGTACCCAAATGGTAATTCCTTTGCTGTTTGCATAGCTAACGAGGCTGTCTACCCGTTGCATGTGTTTAATATCTAGCTCCGAAAATGTAGAATCGAGGAGTGAACTTTGCCGGCCCCAGCCGTTGGCGGCGACGAAGAGTTGACCAAGGTTAAAGCCTTTAGCCGCGCGATCATCAACCAGCGTTTTGTAAGTTGAAAATTTGATGCCGCGTTTGGTCCAGTTCCACCAGGTATCTCCAACCCATAAAAATGGAGTGCCGTCTGCGTTTTGAAAATAACGGCCCGGCTGTTCGCCGGATGAATTCACCTGTACTAAACCATGGCGGGTGGCATTTTGAGCGAGGGCTTGCTCAGGCCAGTTGATCACATCTAAACTGCCTTTTACATTGGATAAACCGGCATCTTTAGACGAACTTTTATATTTCCAGGTGCCGGTATAAGGTGCCGAAAACCGGACTTTCCAATTACGGCCGCCATCCCAAAATCCAAAGATCCTCATCGTTTTTCCTTTGGCTTCGCCGGAAAGGCCTGAAAATTCTACATTGACAAGGCCTTGCTTAATTTCCGCAGGGATTTCTGAGTATGGATTTTTGTAACTATTTTTTGATTGTAGCTTTAACTCAAAAACCTCCCACCTATGGATGGTTGCCGCCTTGAGTGTGGATGAAATGAATACGACAAGCAATAGCAAAAGAGCAATTTTTCTAATGTGCATGAGTTTTAAAATTGGCTTGGAAAACTAGTGGTTAAAGTTAAGCCAACTGTCATGCTGTATCCTGAAATGAAATTGATAACAGCAACATCTTAAGATTGTTACAGTACTAGAAAAGCAAAACAGGAAAGATTATAAATAACCTGGTAGTTCTAGATTATAATTTATATTTGATACTATCACTTATTGGAAATTAAAAATTATCACTTATGTCATCAAACTTCAGATTCGAAACCTTACAAGTACACGCCGGGCAGGAAGCCGACCCGACAACAGGTTCTAGGGCAGTACCACTTTATCAAACGGCAGCGTATGTTTTCAATAGCTCGGAGCATGGCGCTAACCTTTTTGCGCTTAAAGAATTTGGTAATGTTTATACCCGGTTGATGAACCCAACAACCGACGTATTCGAAAAACGCGTAGCTGCTTTAGAAGGAGGTGTGGCTGCATTGGCGGTTTCCTCGGGGCAGGCTGCACAGTTTATTGCCTTGAGTAACATTTTGCAGGCTGGAGATAATTTTATCACTACGTCATACTTATATGGTGGGACTTATAATCAATTCAAGGTATCATTCAAAAGATTGGGCATAGAAGCCCGCTTTGCCAAAGGCGATGATCCGCATAGCTTTGAACGTTTGATTAATGAAAACACAAAAGCATTATACCTGGAAACGATCGGAAACCCCGGATTTAATATCCCGGATTTTGAACAATTCGCCGAACTCGCCAAGAAATACGATCTGCCGTTAATTGTAGATAATACCTTCGCTGCCGCGGGATATTTATTCCGTCCACTAGAGCATGGTGCGCATATCGTTGTAGAATCGGCTACAAAATGGATTGGGGGCCACGGAACCAGTATTGGTGGTGTTATTGTTGATGGTGGAAACTACAACTGGGGCAATGGCAAGTTCCCGCAATTTACAGAACCATCGGAAGGCTATCACGGACTTGTATTTAATGACGTTTTTGGAAGCAGCGGACCATTCGGAAATATACAATTCATCATCCGGGCACGGGTAGAAGGACTCCGCGATTTCGGACCTGCCGTATCTCCATTTAACTCTTTCTTATTCCTTCAGGGATTAGAAACACTTTCACTTCGTGTTCAGCGCCATGTTGATAATGCTTTGGAACTTGCTCAATGGCTGGAGAATCATCCTTTGGTTGACAAGGTTAATTATCCCGGGCTGGAAAGTAATCCT
The DNA here is from genome assembly GCA_031382725.1 of Sphingobacteriaceae bacterium. Taxonomy (GTDB): domain Bacteria; phylum Bacteroidota; class Bacteroidia; order Sphingobacteriales; family Sphingobacteriaceae; genus Paradesertivirga. The sequence goes on from JANMZB010000384.1 coordinate 12,801, forward strand.
TATCATGCCAATGCGAAAAAATATTTGCGTAACGGTTTTGGAGCGGTTCTTTCATTTGAGTTAAAAGGAGATAAAGCGCAAGCCATCCAATTTGTTGACAGTCTTAGCTTAACAAGCCATGTGGCAAATTTAGGAGATGCTAAAACGCTTATCATTCAACCATCTGCAACCACTCATCAACAACTTAGTAGCGAAGAACAGTTAGCGGCTGGTGTTACGCCGGGGTTGTTGCGTGTGTCGGTAGGGATAGAACATATCGAAGATATCAAAGCTGATTTTGAGCAGGCTTTTGCGAAAATCAATGAGGTTAAGCTGAAAGAAGTATCGCTTAATTAATTTCATTTATGGGCGGCAATTCGCCGCCCATACCTAATAGCCGGATGGCCGAGAGGTGTGCGGCAATTCACGTAAGGGCAATTCATGAATTTCCCCAACATTGCCCAACAGCCCGAATCTCGCTCTATCTACAAACCGCAGATGACGCACTTCCAACCAAATGCGAAATATAAGGGATATCCAGATTCATCCCTCTCAAAACCAGGATGCTTCCGGCGACAAGGAATAAAGTTGGTACCAATTGAACAGGTGCTTTAAACCTCCGAAAAAACAGCGGTGTGATAACAGTAACAAACAATAGTGGCAACGTTCCTAATCCAAAAATCATCATGAATTTTACTGACAGATCTGGTGCTGGCAAGTTTATGGCTTGCGCCAGAGCGATGTAAACCATGCCGCAAGGGAGCAGTCCGTTGATGGTACCCGCAAGAAAACTTCCGTAAGGCCTGTTAAAATGTTTGCCTAAAATGCTGTATAGTCTCTTCAATAAATTGGGAAATATTGTGCCAGTGCGAGTCTTAGATTTGATAAAGTAACTTGTTCCGGCTACAATCAATAACATCCCCGTAAGGGTAGAAAGCACTTGCTGTAACCCAAGTAAACCAAAACCGCTTCCTACAAAACCAATCGCCAAACCTAAAAAACCATACATCAAAATTCTGCCAAGTTGATATAAAACTTTTCGCAACACAGCAACCCAAACAGGTTCTGTTGAAAAAGGCATAGACAGCATGAGTGGTCCGCACATTGCAACACAATGTACGCTGGCAAATAATCCTGTATAAAAAGCCAGTAACTGATAACTCATGGCATCATAATTTCTTTTTCTACCAGATAGCTAACTTCCGCGATTTTATATTCGAGGTGAAGGTTCCAAGGGCCCTTCTGAAGTTGGGTTCTTGGAATAGAAACTGTACAATTGCTATCCGTATCACCCTCAAAAACCTTATCCATCCTTGAATCTGATGCACGTTTGCAAACTAGTTTGTAATGCGCGGGATGCTGGAAACTAATGGTTAAACCAGATTCGTTTACAGTAATTTCGGGTAGGAGGTGATTATCTACCGCACGTTGTTTTGCGTTATACTCAGTATTATAGGTTTGGCCCTTTTCGTAATAGTTTTTATCTACCAGGTCATCATTAGAACTTAAAAAGATTCTTACTACCAGATATATAATGTACGCCATACAGGCCGCCATTCCGATCATTAATTTTGTTCCCCAGCTCATGCTAATTTAAATTAGGTGGTGCAATAAAAGTGGTTTTCACTTTATCTATAACTTTACCGTTTAAAAGCACGTCCAATTCGATATTAGATTTGTACTTTGAAACAGCTTTTTGCGCCCTGACTATAAAAAAGGTTAGTTTAACGCTCTCTCCTTTTTGCAGGCTATCTTGTTTTTGGATGTAAATAATTTTGGTGTCGGCTTCGGCAGGTTGCAGTTTGAACGCGACAGGGAAAGCCGTTTTGTTTATGAGTTCGGCGTTATAAAGATTACTAACTGTTCCGTCTTTACGTTCCTGATAAAGTGTACCAGCCGCACGTAAAATAGTGGCTTGTATAGCTGAACGCTGCATAATGAGTATAGTTAATACTGTTACCATTATGAATAATATTCCGGAATACCAATATACCCGTTTTCCAAAACTAAACGCTTGGCGGGTTTTAATTTGCTTTTCGGATTTAAATCCAATAAGCCGTATTGGCCTGTGGATTTTCTCCATGACCATATCGCAGGCATCAATACAGGCAGTACAATTAATGCATTCCATTTGGGTTCCTTTACGGATATCAATACCGGTTGGGCAGACATGCACACATACATTACAATCAATACAATCGCCTACCGGAGCAGTAACTTCTAAGTGTTTGTTAATTTTGCCGCGAGGTTCTCCCCTCTCGTAATCATAGGCAACCACTAAACTATTACTATCTAATAATACCCCTTGCAATCGCCCGTAAGGGCAAATTACCGTACAAACCAATTCCCTTAAATAGGCAAAAACAAGATAAAATAATATGGTGAACAGGGTAATCGAACTGAAACCAACCAGGTGCAAACCAACAGGCTCACTAATGATTTTAATCAGCACATCTGTTCCGATGATGTAGGCTAGAAAAATGTTGGCAATAAAAAACGATATTAGGGCGAAAACACTGTGCTTTAAGCCCTTTTTCCAAACCTTCTCGAACGTAAGCGGCAACTCATTTAATTTCTTTTGTTTTACCCAATCGCCTTCTATCCAATTTTCAATTTTACGAAAAAGCATTTCCATAAAAATGGTTTGAGGACAGGCCCAACCGCACCACACCCGCCCAAAAACCGCTGTAAATAAAATGATGAAAACCATAAAGGTTAACATCGCCAACACAAAGAGGTAGAAATCTTGAGGCCAAAAGATTACCCCAAAAAAGACAAATTTTCTTTCGAGGATATTGAAAAGAATAAGCTGCTCGCCATTGATTTTAATAAAT
>JANMZB010000412.1:0-21160 GCA_031382725.1 Sphingobacteriaceae bacterium
GATTTTATGGAATGATTGGGGGCATGCAAATTGGACTAACGATTCCTGTACTGCTTTTCCCGCTCTTACGTGTTTAGCTGCAACGTGGGATCCTTCTGTGTCATTCCTATACGGTAGCGCAATAGGTGAGGAGGCGCGCTACAGACGTAAAGACATCCTTCTTGCTCCTGGCGTTAATATTTATCGTACTCCGTTGAACGGTCGTAATTTTGAATATATGGGTGAAGACCCATATCTGGCGTCTAAAATGGTGGTGCCTTATATACAAGGCGTTCAAAAAAATGGTGTGTCTGCCTGTGTTAAACATTTCGCCTTAAATAATCAGGAAAGATGGAGAAACCACATAAATGTAGAGTTGAGCGACCGGGCGTTACATGAAATTTATCTGCCTGCTTTTAAAGCAGCGGTAGAAGAGGGTAAGGTTTGGTCTGTTATGGGGGCTTATAATAAAGTAAGAGGCCAACATGCCAGTCACAACGATCTGCTTTTAAATAAGATATTGAAAAACGACTGGGCTTTTAATGGTTGTGTGATTTCTGACTGGGACGGTACACATAATACACGAGAAGCCGCATTAAACGGGTTGGATATCGAAATGGGGACTTGGAGGGGAGATCTTATCGCTAAGGGGCTCTCTGAATATGATAATTTTTATCTGGCAGTTCCTTATTTAAAGATGCTTAAGTCTGGTGAAATTCCGATGTCGAATATAGATGACAAAGCGTCTAGAATCTTACGCCTGATTTTCCGTACCTCGATGGCGCAAAATAAGCCTTTCGGATCTTTAGCCAGTGAAGAACATCACTCGGTTGCCCGAAAAGTTGGAGAAGAAGGAATCGTTCTTTTAAAAAATACTGCGGGGTTATTGCCATTGAATGTTTCAAAATATAAGAGTATAGCAATTATTGGAGAAAACGCTATCCGGAAATTGACACAAGGTGGAGGCTCATCTGAACTTAAAGTAAAAAAAGAAGTTTCTCCTTTGGAAGGATTGATAAGCAAATTTGGCAAGGATAAAATTACTTATGCTATGGGATATGCTTCTGGTGAGCCGACTTTTGCGAAAGTCGTTCCTCCAAAGTATAACACCGATTCCTTAAAACTCGCGGCAATCAAATTAGCCGCCGAATCTGATCTGGTGATTTATGTTGGTGGTTTAAATAAAAACAGCCAGCAAGATTCTGAGGGAGATGATCGCCGTTCTTATGAATTACCTTTTAACCAAAATGAGTTAATCCAAGGTTTACAAAAGGTAAATAAAAATATAATTATGGTGATGTTAACTGGTAATGCCTATGAAATGCCTTGGTTAAAGAATGCAAATACACTAATTCAAGGCTGGTACCTGGGCTCAGAATCTGGTAATGCTATAGCTAATGTATTATCTGGGGAAGTAAATCCCAGCGGTAAATTACCCTTTAGCTTTCCTGTTAAATTAAATGATAATAGCGCTCATGCGTTCGATAAAATGTCTTATCCGGGTGATAGTATTAACGAACACTATAAAGATGATATTTTAGTTGGTTACCGTTGGCACGATACGAAGAAAATCACACCTCAATTTCCGTTTGGGTTCGGATTAAGTTATACCAAATTTACTTACGGTAAAGCTGTTGCTGATAAAATTAATATTAGGGAAGATGGCCTGCTTACCATTAATATCGCTGTAAAAAATACTGGTAGTGTTAAAGGCAAGGAAGTGGTTCAATTATATATTCATGATGATAAATCATCAGAACTTAGGCCCGAAAAAGAATTAAAAGCATTCCAAAAAATAGAGCTATCGCCAGGAGAAGAAAAGATGGTTTCATTTAAAATTGATAAAAACAGCTTGAAATTCTATAGCGATAAAAATAAGCAGTGGATAGCCGAACCCGGAAAATATTCAGCGTTGATTGGATCATCATCAAAAGATATTCGGTCTGCTTTAGATTTTGTGCTGCAATGAGGGGTTTTTAGTTAAAGAGCAGCTTACATTACGAAGAGAGAATTGGTCTGAAGTTTAACCAGGAATGGTAACTTCTGTAGTGATAAAGAGAAGTTATGCCACCTGAAAATACCCACCGATAGGAAGAGCTATGGTGCTTTCAAACAAAACGAGTTACCCGCCCGGGGCTGATAACTCGTTTTTTAAAAGCTTTATATAGTTTCAATAAGTCTTTAATCGCCCAAGAACAGTTTCAAGTGATGACTTTAACTTATCAGTAGCACCTTTAACCGCATGCTCAATAGTGTCTGCGTGATTCGTAACTGCCAGAGGCTGTGAGCCTTCAAGTCGAGCTTCTATCATGCAACGCTGGTCGTTTTTACCTTCTTTGGTGCCATTTTCATCTGTAATGTGAACCTCAAGACGGGTAATGTGAGTGCTGTACCGACTCAAAGCTTCGCTGATAAAGGTTGTGAAATAAACGTTTTGTCTTTCACTACCTGCGATGTTATGATCTGTATGAAATTGAATTAACATATTTATAATTTTTGAATTTTTTGTAATCTACAGATTTTAAATTCCTGGATAGTAGGGCAGATGTAATAAACTTCGGTGTTTAATGAATTAAGCGATTACGAATAGAAGACTTGAAGAAAAGCATCTTCATATTTATAAGCAACCTATTTAAACTATGAATCCGACTAACACTCATAATCAGCGTATAGCAAATATGACTTTCGCTTCAGTCTATCCTCATTATTTGGCCAAAGTGGAAAAAGAGCAGAACAAAAAAAGAATTGCATCAGGTTATTAAATGGTTAACAAGCTTCGATAACAAAAAGCTAGAACAACTAATTAAAGAAAAAGTAACTTTTGAAGCATTCTTCCAACAAGCTTTGCTAAACCCAAATGCACAGCTTATTGCGGGAGTAATTTGCGGGTATCGTGTAGAGGAAATCGAAAACCATTTAACACAACAGGTGAGGTATTTGGATAAGTTGGTAGATGAATTGGCTAAAGGCAGGAAGATGGAAAAGATTTTACGAGGGTCATAGACATTATTAATGCAAATTCCCCGACGCTCTTAAAATTCCAATAATTCCCACTACTATCCAGAATAAATTCAAAACAGTATAAGCCTGATCCTTTTTTAGAATTGCACACCAGGATAATAGCACTGCATCGGCTGTGTTAATAATCCAGACAAATAAAAACGGACTTTCAGGCCCAAGCCAACTAACCAACGTAAAGCTGATGATACGCATAACAACTCCAATCATTTCAAAAAGCTTTACATTTTTAAGAATTAAGAAGTTCAAATAATTCATTAATTGCATTGGTACAGGTTTTAGATTATAAGATAAATGATGTTTATATTCGAAATCACACGGTCTATTGCCCTTAAATGAAGCTTCAAAATTTATGAACGGATTTTCAACAAATATTCCCTCTTACAATGAGATAAATGATTTCTTGAAATCTATTCAATCCGATCAAGAAACTAAAAACCTAAATTTCTTTTGCCTAAGATTAAAAGAAAATGATTCTCCTTTACTTAATTACAAGCCACCTTTTCGAAAGGATTTCTATTTTCTTGCCCTGGTGTCTAATGCAGGCAATACTAAAATCACTTACGATACTACAAATATAACTGACCTCAATTCTTTTCTTGTATTTCAATCACCCGGACTACTATACAGTTTTTATAGAGACAATTCTGCAAACGGGTATTTAATTTATTTCAAAAAAGATTGTCTGGCCTTTTTTAAGCCTGATTTTGAGATCGAGTTTCCTTTCTTCAATATTTTACACACCAATTTTTTCACAATAAATGAGCTTAGGTTTAAAGAATTTGCACCTTATTTTGAAGAAGTTTTTTGTGCTTACGAAAAAGCAAGCGACAATCAGCACAAAGTCGCATCTGTAAAACTTCTTGCATTACTTTATGAATTAAAGCAATTTACTACTGCATTTAAACAATGGGAAGATGGATTTAAAACTCCTCAACAAATCTTATTTCAAAAATTTATCCAGTTAGTAAATAATTTCTATACCGAAAAGCGAACGATTGAAGACTATGCCACATTGCTGAATGTAACACCCAATCACCTTTCTCAAACAATTAAGTCAGCATCAAACAAGAATGGCTTAAGTTATATTAACGGAAGACTACTTGACGAAGCTAAATCAATTATTCAGTTTACTAATTTAGATATAGCAGAAATTGCTTATCAACTAAATTTTTCTGATCCCGCAAATTTTGGAAAGTTCTTTAAAAAGCATACCGGTCAAACGCCGCTTGAATTTAGAAAGCAATCCTCAAAATAATTTACCATTAGAGCCAAGTTATTGACCATTTCCTAAGGCATCCTTATACTGATATTTGATTAATAAAAATTAACAAAAAATAGAATTATGAAAATTGCAGTATTAGGAACAGGTATGGTGGGAGATGCCATCGGTTCAAAATTAATTGAATTAGGCCACATTGTTATGATGGGTTCAAGAACAGAAGATAACGAAAAAGCGATAGCATTCGCAAGTAAACACCCGGATAAGGCGAGTAATGGAACATATTCGGATGCAGCAGCATTCGGAGAGCTAATTTTTAATTGTACAGCTGGAGTTGGAGCTATTGAAGCTTTAAATATGGCTGGTGAGAACAATCTAAATGGAAAAATTCTTATTGATATCTCAAATCCGCTAGATTTTTCTAAAGGGATGCCCCCAACTTTGTCTATTGTAAACAATAATTCGCTTGGGGAAGAAATTCAAAAAGCATTTCCACAAGTTAAAACGGTAAAGGCGCTTAATACAATGTGGTGTGGCCTAATGGTTAACCCGGCGATTGTTAACGGCGGTGATCACAGTACATTTTTATGTGGTAATGATGCTGATGCCAAAGAGAAAGTTAAAGAAATATTGAAATCATTCGGCTGGTTAGATAAAAACATCCAGGATCTGGGAGATATTACCAAATCAAGATCAACGGAAATGTATTTACCTTTATGGTTAAGTATCTATGGTGCAACAAACAATGGGGCATTCAATATTAAAATAGTTAGTTGATTAGAATTTATCATGGGAAATACTAAGGGTCGACATAACAATTGTCGGCCCTTAGTTATTTAATTTGAAACTTTCTAATTAGAGACTGGATGTAGCTGATTAAAAAACCATTGTGTTCTTTTTAAAGTGAGCTTTAGCAACTATTTTATAATGCTGCATTTCATCGGATGACTTAAACCCTGACTCTTATATTAATATCATAGTGTGATTATTCGATGACTAAACGCACCAGTGGTTTGAGTAAATCTTTTACCTTTGCAAAATCTACTTAAAATTTATACGCTTTCCGGATGGTATCATACAACCGTTTTACATTAGCAAATGGCCTGCGGGTTTTAGTGCATGAAGATTTTACTACGCCAATGGCTGTTGTAAATATTTTGTATGATGTTGGTGCCCGCGATGAAAATCCCCAACAAACCGGTTTTGCCCATTTATTTGAGCATCTGATGTTCGGCGGATCGGTAAATATACCATCGTACGATGAGCCCTTGCAACGTGTGGGCGGTGAGAACAATGCCTTTACGAGTAACGATATCACCAATTACTACATCACCCTTCCGGCCGCAAATATCGAAACTGCTTTTTGGCTGGAAAGCGATAGAATGCTTAGCCTTGCCTTTTCGGAAAAAAGTCTTGAAGTGCAAAAAAATGTAGTTTGCGAAGAGTTTAAACAACGTTATTTAAATCAGCCTTACGGCGATGTTTGGTTAAAACTTCGTCCGCTGGTTTATAAAAAACATCCATACCAATGGGCAACTATTGGTAAAGACCTATCGCATATCGAGCATGCTAAGATGGACGATGTAAAGGCTTTTTTCAAAAAGCATTATGTTCCGTCGAACGCTATTTTGGTTGTAGGAGGAGCGGTTTCAACGGCCGATGCAAAAGAGCTTGCTGAGAAATGGTTTGGCAATATTCCCGCAGCACCAAAACCCGTAAGAAATTTACCTGTTGAACCCGAGCAAACTGATGAGCAACGCGAAGTGATCAATGCTGATGTTCCTTTAAATGCGATCTATACAGTATTTCATTCGCCCGGCCGTAAGGAGCAAGGGTATTATGAAACGGATCTGATCTCAGATATTTTATCGCGTGGAAACGCATCAAGGCTTCATGTTAATTTGATAAAGAATAAAAAGCTTTTCAGCGAGATCAATGCTCACTCCACCGGCAGTATGGATCCCGGACTTTTCATTATTGAAGGAAAACCAGTTAAAGGTGTAACAATGGAAGATGCCGAAGCGGCAATTTGGGAGGAAATTGAGCAGCTTAAAAACCAGCTGGTTCCCGAAAATGAACTTACCAAGGTGAAAAATAAAATCGAATCTACCATGGTTTTTTCAGAAATGAACTTGCTCGATAAGGCAATGAATCTGGCCACCTTTGAATTGTTAGGCAACGCTTCGGATCTTAATAAAGAAACGGAACGCTTTATGGCTGTTACCGCCGAAGACATTAAACAAAGAGCAAACAGTATTTTCCGTAAAGAGAATTCAACCACCTTATATTATTTAGCAAATTAATGTTAGACAGAACGTTAGCGCCCGATTTCAGGCAGGTAGAACAGATACAACTATTAAAAGCCGATCCTCATGTTCTTGATAATAACATTAAATTATATGTAATTAACGGTGGCGAGCAGGAACTGATTCGTATAGAACTCATCTTTAAAAATGTCAACTGGAATCCGGCAAAACCCTTACAGGCCTACGCCGTAAATTCTATGTTGACAGAGGGCACGAAACACCTCAGTGCTCAGGAGATTGCTGAGCGGATTGATTATTATGGTGCTTTTCTTCAACTGGATTACAACTACGATTTTTCGTCGGTAACCCTGTTTACACTCACAAAACATCTTGAAGTTACTTTGGCGGTAATAAAGGCAATTGTTACCGAATCGGTTTTTTCTGAAACGGAGCTTGCTACTTTTAAAACCAATCAAAAGCAAAAGCTTTTGGTGAGTTTAGAAAAGAATGATTTTCTGGGTCGCCGTTTATTTAACAATGCCCTTTTCGGGGATACCATTTATGGCTATAAAACCGAGGCTATTGATTACGACAAGCTTGATAGAACCCAGTTGCTGGAATATTTCGATGCGGCCTATCAGCCGTCAAATTGTACAATTATTGCATCTGGTAAGATCGAAGCATCTTCTATAAAACTATTGAATCAGTTTTTTGGAAAAGATTGGGATAATGGTACTACTGCAACGCCGAATCTATTCTCCCTAACAAAAGAAAAGGCTGCTGAGCATTATTTCGAAAGGCCTGAAGCACTGCAATCCGCCATTCGAATTGGTAAGGTGATGGTAAATAGAAGTCATGAAGATTTCCCTGGCTTACAGGTTTTAAACACAGTATTGGGCGGTTATTTTAGTTCTCGCCTGATGTCTAATATCCGCGAAGATAAAGGTTATACTTATGGAATTGGCTCTGCTGTTGTATCGATGCATAATGCCGGTTATTTTGTAATTGGGTCGGAGGTTGGTGCTGCGGTTTGTGCATCAGCGATCAATGAAATTGAAAAGGAGATTAAATTACTGCAAACCGAGCTTATTTCGCAGGAAGAGCTAAAACTTGTTCGCAATTATATGATGGGTTCTTTGCTTGGAAGTCTGGAAAATGCGCTTTCGCATGGCGATAAATTTAAAAACATCTTCTTTTCGGGTTTAACCTACGAGTACTATAACCAATATATTAATGTAGTTAGAACCATCGCGGCGGAAGAGTTACAGCAATTAGCGATTAAGTATCTTGATTTTGGGGATATGGAAAAGGTTGTTGTGGGGAAGAAGTAGGGTTAGAGGGTTTTAATATTGTAAAAAAAAAGATATACTAATTATATGCTGTTAAAAAATGAAATCTTTATGATTAGATCCTTAGGACTTACTTTTATCGGACTTCTTTTTATTGGGTGTTCTTCAGCGCAAGATTGTAAGGAAGGCATCAATTTAATTCCTATGTATGGCAAGTCAGTAAAATGCAAACAGCAGATACAAAGCGATAACGAGTTTTTTAATTTTGTAGACTCAAAATTTAAAGACAGGAAAACTGCTGCACTATCATATATTGAATTAGGTTGGGACTATTTTTATAAGAACGACTTGGAAACATCCATGAAAAGGTTTAATCAAGCTTGGCTTTTAGATAGTTTAAATGGAGATATTTATTGGGGTTTCGGCATACTTTTAGGTAGAAAAAATGAGCTTAAAACTTCAATTCCTTTTTTTGAAAAATCATTAAAACTTAAACCCAACAATTCCAAAGTTTATGAATCCCTTGCAACAAGTTACGGTCAACTATTTGTAACAACCCAAGAACAAAGTGATTTAAATAAAGCTGTCGAAAGTTTGAGAAAAGCTAATAGTTTAGATAAAAATAATCCAAGAATATTAGCCCAATTAACATCAGCGTATTCTTATTTCTCGCAAAAAGACAGCGCTCATAAATACTTAGATCTTACTGACAAGATCGATCCGAAAGCAATACATCCCGAGGTTAGAAAATTACTTAACAAAAGTAAACAGTAGGTAATTGAAATTAATACAATCACTCAATCTCATTGCCCGTTCCAAATTTTTTCATAGCTTTGCCCGGCAAATAACACAATATTTGCTATGCATCTTGATCCCGAAAAATTCGTTTCCGAAGGCCTTACATACGATGATGTTTTACTGATACCTGCGTACTCTGAAGTTTTACCCAGAGAAGTTGATACCAGTACATTTCTTACCAAAAAAATCCGCTTAAATGTTCCTATAGTTTCTGCCGCAATGGATACGGTTACGGAATCCGGATTGGCAATCGCTATCGCGCAAGCCGGAGGGATTGGTATTCTTCATAAAAACATGAGTATTCAGCTTCAGGCTGATGAAGTAAGAAAGGTAAAGCGTTCTGAAAGTGGTATGATTCAGGATCCGGTTACGCTTCATGAAAGTGCATTAGTTATTGATGCTTTCAAAATCATGAAAGATTACAGCATTGGCGGAATACCCGTTATTAATGCTGATAATATTCTTTTAGGAATAATTACAAATCGGGATTTACGCTTTCAAAAAGACATGAAACGTCCCGTTCGGGAAGTAATGACTAAAGAAAACTTAATTACCGCCCCTGCCGGAACAACGCTTGTTCAGGCAGAAGAGATTTTGCAGGATTATAAAATCGAAAAGCTTCCGGTGGTAAATCAGGAAGGAAAATTGGTTGGTTTAATTACTTTCAAAGACATCCAAAAAGTAAAAAATTATCCAAAAGCTTGTAAAGACGAGCACGGTAGACTTCGGGTTGGTGCAGCTGTTGGTGTAACTGCCGATACGATGGATAGGGTAGATGCGCTTGTTAAAGCAGGGGTTGATGTGATTGCAATGGACACAGCTCATGGACATTCGCTGGGAGTTATCAATAAAATTAAAGAAGTAAAATCCAAATACCCAGAACTTCAAATTATTGCCGGAAACGTAGCAACAGGCGAAGGTGCCAAAGCTTTGGCTGATGCCGGAGCTGATGGTGTAAAAGTGGGCATTGGGCCAGGTTCTATCTGTACTACCCGCATTATTGCCGGAGTTGGAGTACCTCAATTATATGCAGTTTACGAATGTGCCAAAGCATTGCGCGGTACAGGCGTTCCGGTTATTGCCGATGGTGGCATTAAACATACAGGTGATATCCCTAAAGCTATTGCTGCCGGTGCAAATGCAATTATGGCAGGTTCTTTATTTGCAGGTGTGGAAGAATCTCCGGGTGAGACCATCATTTACGAAGGACGTAAGTTTAAGTCGTACCGTGGAATGGGTTCTATCGAAGCAATGGAGCAAGGTTCTAAAGACCGTTATTTTCAGGATGTAGAGGATGATATTAAGAAACTGGTTCCCGAAGGCATTGTTGGCCGGGTTCCTTATAAAGGTTCTCTTGCAGAAGTAATGTATCAATATATTGGAGGCTTACGTGCCAGTATGGGATATTGCGGAGCCGCTACTATTGAGGATTTACAAAATGCCCGTTTTGTGCGCATAACTGCTGCCGGAATGCGCGAAAGTCACCCTCACGATATTACTATTACCAAAGAAGCTCCAAATTACACCCGATAGTATTATCGGTTAATTAGCCGATATTCTCGATTATCGGTTAATTAACCGATATTGTATTCAATAATGGTAGCAATTTTAACAGGCGACATAATTCATTCCAGAAGTTTAGCGGCTAAAACATGGCTTGCAGCTTTAAAAAATGCTTTGGTTAAAGTAGGGGAGAAGGGAAATTGGGAGATTTTCCGGGGGGATAGTTTTCAAATACAAAGCACACCCGAAGAAGCCTTAATACAAGCTATCTATTTAAAAGCCTCAATTAAAACCTTAAAAGGCTTAGATGTGCGAATAGCAATAGGTATGGGCGAAATAGAATTCTCTGCCAAAAAAATTACCGAATCAAATGGGGAAGCTTTTATTAATTCGGGTGAAAAACTTGATGAATTAAAAGAAAATCGTCTTTCACTAGCCATAAAAAGTCATTGGCAGGAGTTTGATTACGAAATGAATGTGGCCATTCGGCTGGCTTTAATTGCCATGGATAACTGGAGCCAGGCATCAGCAGAAATGGTAAAATTATCAATCGAAAAATCAGGTATTTCACAATCAGAGCTTGCAGAGCTATCGGGCAAATCGCAATCTACAGTGAGTGAAGCTTTAAAACGTGCACGTTTTGCCGAGATACTGGAACTTGACAGTTTGTACCGGAAAAAAGTAAAGCAATTAAAATAAGCACCTGATGGACATTCTGTTAATCAAACTTTTAATTTCGCATCTTTTAGGCGATTTCTTTTTCCAGTTTGATAGTTGGGTAAAGGAAAAAGAAATAAAAAAACTACGGTCTCCGAAGTTTTACCTGCATATCCTTATCCATGGCTTATTAATATTAATACTGGTCTGGAATTCAAATTTCATTTTAGAGGCACTAATCTTAACCTTCCTACATGCCATAATCGATGCAATTAAACTTCTTTTTCAAAAAGAAAAGACCCGCCGCATGTGGTTTTTTACCGACCAGATTGTGCACATACTCTCAATCATTGCCGTGTGGTATTCTGTTACCGATGTACGCTTTACATTCGACTTCTTAGATAACACTCACTTCTGGGTTTGCCTCGCAACTATCCTAACACTTACCTTTCCTACCTCGATATTAATTAAAGTTCTTATAGCTAAATGGACCCCCACAACTTATACACCCAGCAATTCTCCCGACGAAACCTCATTGCAGAGTGCCGGTAAGTTTATCGGGATTATGGAGCGATTGTTGATTTTTACTTTTATTTATACCAATCATTTCGAAGCTATTGGATTCCTTTTAGCAGCTAAATCAATTTTTAGATTTGGCGACCTTAAAGACGGCAAAGAACTGAAATTAACAGAGTACGTTCTTATTGGTACACTCCTAAGTTTCGGAATCGCTATTGTCCTATCCCTTAGCGTCAAAGCAATAATAAATTAATTTCTTTCAATTAAAGGTTGCATAGAAAACATAAAATACGTTACTTAGACTACTTATTCTATAGATTAAATAATAAATTATCTACAGTGGTTAAACTAAATTACATGAATTTAAATTTACAATTTCAAAAAAGAGTTGCCCTTTTATTGTTTTTATCTAGTGCGAGTGCTGTTGTTTCCGCCCAAACCACACCATTACCACCACCTCCAGCCCCTCACGTTTATCCAAGAATTACCAACGCCGTGGGTATTGTACATCCCATTGTGAGCTTTAACAGCGATGGCCCCCACACAAACTTTGATAATAGTTATACAGCAGGACTAGCTGTTGGATTAAATATCTGGAAGAGTGCCAAAGTTGGTTTCTCATTCGAGTTTGTTCCATTCATTCATGCAGAAAATGGAACCAGTAAAATGAGTAATTTCTTATTTCACCCGGGAGTTTTATTCCCTGTCGGAAAAGGATTGACCATAGTAGGGCGTGCTGCATTCGAAACATCAGGCAGATATGGAGTAACACCTGTATTCAACAAAATAGTGAAGAAAAATAAGCACAGCAATTATTATGTTGCAGTACCGGTTCCCATAAGATTTGGAAATAACCGACCTAATTCAATTGGCGCCGCTTTTCAATTTGGCATAGGATTTTAAGTTTAAAGATGGAACAGAATAAAAAATATTCTCTAACTCAACTTGCAACGTATTTCTTAAAACTCGGTACCTGGGGTTTCGGAGGTCCCGTAGCATTGGTAGGTTATATGCACCGCGACTTAGTTGAAGAAAAAACATGGCTTACTGAAGAAGAATATAAAGAAGGACTGGCCCTGGCACAACTTGCTCCCGGTCCGCTTGCCGCCCAACTTGGTATTTATATTGGGTTTGTTCATTTTGGCTTGCTAGGTGCAACCTTGGCAGGCTTGGCATTTGTGCTCCCATCCTTTATAATGGTTGTTCTGCTGGGAATGGCATATAAGCTTTACAGCGGAATTCCCTGGATGCAAGCTGTGTTTTACGGTGTTGGAGCTTCCGTTATCGGGATTATCGCCATGAGCGCTTATAAGTTAACTGTTAAATCAGTAGGCAAATTCGAGCTCTCAGCAATTCGTAAGAACTGGCTGCTTTGGCTCTTTTACCTGATTGGTGCAGCGGTTACAGTCATCACCGAAAGGGAAGAAGTGTTGCTGTTTATCGCTGCCGGATTAATTTATATGCTTGTGAAAGCTCCTCCCGCTTTTGTAAAAAAGCCGACTACCGGACTTTCGATAATACTTGCGGGCTTAGGTTTCTGGCAATACGAAACAGGAACACTGCAAAATATCGCGCTGTTTTTTGCGAAAGCAGGAGCGCTGGTTTTTGGAAGCGGCTTAGCCATTATCCCGTTTTTACATAGCGGAGTTGTGGAAGAATTTGGGTGGTTAAACGAAAACCAATTTGTAGATGCTGTTGCTGTGGCAATGGTTACACCCGGCCCGGTCGTTATAACAGTGGGCTTTATTGGTTACCTCGTTGCCGGATTTCCCGGAGCGTTGGTTGCTGCCCTGGCAACTTTCTTACCTTGTTATCTTTTTACCGTATTACTCGCTCCTTCATTCAAAAAAATAGCTAAGAACCAAAGTATTAAAGCTTTTGTGGATGGTATTACCGCAGCAGTTATTGGAGCTTTGGTGGGTGCAGTTATCGTAATTGCGATGCGTTCTATCGTTGACCTGGCAACTGCGCTTATAGCCATTGCAACTGTATTCGCGTTAATCTATGTTAAGAAAATTCAGGAACCTTACATTATACTTATTGCTGCATTTATTGGATTGATACTTAAAAGTTTCTAGTAGCTTCCTGCATAATTGTATTTTTGCCGCTTATTATTAATAATGAGCTATCAGAAACCTCTTAAACCAATCATGTTTGTTGGAACCGCATCGGATGTTGGTAAGAGTGTTATTACAGCCGGATTTTGCAGGATATTTAAACAAGATGGCTACCAGCCTGCGCCTTTTAAGGCGCAAAATATGTCCTTAAACAGTTATGCCACACCTGAAGGCTTAGAGATTGGCCGGGCTCAGGCAGTGCAAGCGGAGGCTGCGGGGATTTCCTGCCATACGGATATGAATCCCGTGCTTTTAAAACCAACTTCAGATAATGTTTCGCAGGTTATCCTAAATGGGAAGCCTTTAGGTAATATGTCAGCACGCGACTATTTTAATTCTGATGCTCGAAGTGACCTTTTTACAGAAGTGTGCAACGCTTTTGACCGACTGAATAACCGTTTCTCACCTGTTGTTATGGAAGGTGCAGGCAGCATTTCAGAACTTAATCTTAAACATCGGGATATTACAAATTTGCGAATGGCCATCCACGCAAGTGCCGATACTTACCTGATAACCGATATTGACCGTGGAGGCATATTCGGAAGCTTGTACGGTACCATCGCTTTGCTTGATGAAGCAGAACGCTCTTGTATTAAGGGAATTATCATCAATAAATTTAGAGGAGATATTTCTTTGTTTAATGATGGAAGGAAAATGATTGAAGACCTTTGCGGAGTTCCGGTTGTTGGCGTGTTACCTTATTTTCGGAATATAAGTATTGAAGAAGAAGACTCCGTTTCACTACAAACTAAGCAGCGGAAGTCACAAGCAGGGAAAGTCAACATCGCTGTTATACTCCTAAATAAACTATCCAACTTTACCGATTTTAACCGGCTGGAAAAAGATTCTCGAGTGAATCTTTATTACACGATAGAGCCCAAAGAAATTCTTAAATCAGATATCGTTATCCTGCCGGGGAGCAAAAATACCATTGAAGACCTTATCATTTTAAAAAATAATAGAGTAGCCGAAGCAATAGTTCAGGCGTTTAAAAGTAATAAAACAGTAATAGGGATTTGCGGAGGTTTTCAAATGATGGGTGAGCTGGTGCAGGACCCTTATCATGTGGAAAGCGGTATTGAAGAAGTGTCCGGCTTAGGCCTGCTGCCTGTTAAAACTATTCTTAAAACTGAAAAAACTACTATTCAGCGCAATTTTACTCATCTAAATCATACCATTCCTTGTCAGGGATACGAGATTCACATGGGCGAAACCAAAGCAATAGGCAACGATAAACCGGTTAACTTTTATCCTGACGGAACCACAGACGGATATTTACTAAACGACAAATGCTGGGGGACCTATTTGCATGGTATTTTAGATAACTCTTCGGTTATAAACAGCATTTTGGCACCTTACACTTCAGAGGCAGAAATTATTTCTGATTATCAGGATTTCAAAGAAAGCCAATACGATAAGCTTGCGAATCTCATTAGGGAAAATATTGATATGAAGCAGATTTATAAATCTTTAACACTCTGATTTATGCTGCACGGACATGGTGACGATGGCTATCGCTTCAACCGCGAAATTGTTGCTGATTTTAGCACGAACGTGTGGTATGGCGGTGAGCCAAATGGATTAAAAGAACATTTGTTCGAGCGTTGGAACCTGGTAAATAAGTATCCTGAAGTTATCGGCGAAAGCCTTAGCGAAAAAATAGCCGCGCATCACAATCTTTACCCTGAAAATATATTGGTGAATAATGGCAGCACCGAAAGTATTTATCTTATTGCTCAGCTCTTTCAAAAATCAAAATCGGCAATCGTTGTTCCATCATTTTCAGAGTATGAAGATGCCTGCAAATTGTATCAGCATAATATCAGTTTCCTGGATTGGAGTGAGTTGAATGCTGACTTAAAAATTAATGCCGACTTATTTTTTCTTTGCAATCCGAATAACCCAACCGGTGCGGTATTTAATGACTTCGAAAAGCTCTTGGTTAATAATCCTCAAGTGACATTTATTTTAGATGAAGCCTTTATAGATTTTACCCGCTCAATCACATCAGCAATCGAACTCATAAAAGTTCATAAGAATTTGATTATTCTACATTCGCTTACAAAGAATTTTGCTATTCCGGGTTTAAGATTGGGTTATGTTGCGGCCGATAAAGTAATAATCGACAAACTCAAAGCATATAAATTCCCGTGGTCTGTTAATGCACTCGCGCTTGAAGCCGGACATTTTATATACGACCGTTTTTCTACAGTTCAAATACCTTTAAAGCAACTACTATCCGATAAAATCGATTTTGAGGCAGGCCTCGCATCAGCTCCAATTAAAATTTTAAAAAGTGAGACACATTTTTTTACAGCTGAAAGCAGGAATGGAACCGCAGCCAATTTAAAGTCTTTTCTGATAGAAACATTCGGAATATTAATTCGCGATGCCAGTAACTTTCGTGGTCTGAATGAGAATCATTTTAGAATTGCCACGCTTACTCCGGAAAAAAATCAACTCTTGATTTCAGCTTTCGAGGTATGGAACAATCACTAATCCTGATTCTTCCGCTCATCATTGGTTATCTGCTCGACCTGATAATTGGAGACCCGCATGGTTTACCTCATCCCGTTAGGTTATTTGGTAACCTGATAGCTTTTTTCGACTCAAAATTTAACAAAGGTTTTAACCGATTTCTGAAAGGAGCTATCTTGAGCGTTTTGCTATGTATCCTTGTTTTTCTCTTCTTTTACTATCTATTGGAACAGTTGCAACATATTCATTCCACTTTGTATATCATCGTTTCGAGTGTATTTGTATTTTATGGTTTGGCTAACAAAAACTTAATTACAGAAGGTGGTAAAGTGTTTTATGAGCTTGAACACACCGGTTTAGAGGCGGGAAGAAAACGTCTATCATGGATTGTTGGTCGCGATACTTCCAATCTAAGCCCTCAGCAGATTAGGATTGCCGTATTTGAAACCATGTCTGAGAATTTGAGCGATGGCGTAATTGCACCGTTATTCTACTTTCTTATTGGCGGAGTTCCGGGAATGATGGTCTATAAAATGATTAATACCCTCGATTCAATGGTGGGTTATCAAAATGACAAATATGAACAGTTCGGCAAATTTGCAGCCCGATTGGATGATGTGGCAAACTTTATTCCTGCGAGATTAACTGCTTTGCTGATGTGTATAGTAAGCATGAGCCGCAGAGGATTTGCATTTGTCTTGAGGTTTGGGAATAAGCATAAAAGCCCTAATTCCGGTTACCCGGAAGCTGCACTCGCCGGAATTTTGAATGTTCGTTTTGGAGGCCCGAATGTTTACCATGGCATTTTGGTTGATAAGCCATACATCGGAGAAAACGAGCGAGAAATTGCCTCTGAAGAAATAAATCGAGTAATACTAATAAACCATAAAACAACATTTCTTATGGTTTTTCTTGTTGCCGCTATTCTATATTTTTACAGCATCTAAAGAGGATGAATAAGTATATTATTACCGGTGGCCCGGGTTCGGGTAAAACAAGTCTTATCAAACAACTTGAATTTGAGGGTTATCAATGTTCTCCTGAAGCATCCAGACAATTAATCATCGAGCAAATAGCTTTAAAATCTGATTCTTTGCCTTGGTTAAATCTCCCGGCTTTCGCCGATTTAGCTTTGGAACGAATGAAAACATTGTATCGCGAAGCACAACATTCATCTATCACATTTTTCGACAGAGGCATTCCTGATATCATCGCATATTTAGATTTTGCTAAATTATCGGTGCCGAAAAACTACTTCAAAGCAATAGATGAATTTAAGTATAACCCGAAGGTATTCATCTTACCACCCTGGCAGGAAATCTATGTAAACGACAGCGAACGCTGGCAGTCGTACGATGAATCGGTTCTTATTTACGAAGCCCTTGAAGAAATTTATCTCAAATTAAATTTCACGTTAATTGAGGTTCCAAAAATGCCCGTTGAGGTACGTATGGTATTTATTTTACAACAAATTAATATTTGAAAAAGCTTGATTTCTTCGGTTCTTAAAAATTTACATTTCCTAAACATCCAAATTTTTATAGTTTTGCAGCTTAAAGGTAGCATGTTCTATAAACGAACGGCTTTAATAGGGAATACCGGTGTAACTCCGGAACAGTCTCCGCTGCTGTAACCTCGTTAAAAGAAATTGATAATAACCACTGTCCGCTCTCAAAGCGATGGGAAGGTGTCAATTTTCGGGGAAGTCAGAAGACCTGCCTTACATAATTTCATTTAAGCTTTCGGAAGAAAGGCTGGGAATATGATAAGAAAAAGCAAGACTCAATCTCTGGCTTTCGGGAAATGGATTTTTCCGGGCCTGCCTAACCGCTTCGTATGTGTACTCACGTATGCATTGCTTCTGTGTTCATTATCAGGCTTTTGCCAGATATCAGCGAAAAGCAAAGCTCAATCAAATACAGACCTATATCCTGAAAAAGCTAAAATTAAATACGCTAAGAATTTCGGCATACAGTATTTCGGCACCTACAAAGTAGTAACGGTTCGAAATTATTTCGGCAGTCAAATCGATACGCTCCAGTATTTACTAGTGGATAGAAAATATCCTGTTCCAAAAGGATATCCAAAAGCACAGCTTATCAGAACTCCGGTAAAAAGCTTCATCACCATGTCGTCTATGCATGTTGCCATGTGCAGCTTTGCCGAATCGGCAAATGCTCTGGTTGGTTTGGGCAGTTTCAAATACGTCAGCTCGCCAGCGGTACGGCAAAATATTAAAGCAGGTAAAGTACAAGAAGTTGGTTTGGATGGCTCATTGAACAACGAGCTCATTATTTCCATGAATCCCGGAGTGGTGATGGTGATGGGAAATACGGCGGCGAAATTCAGTCGCTACCAAACCTTAACCGCCGCTGGTATACCTGTATTATCAAACTTTGAATGGCTTGAAAGTACACCATTAGCACGAATGGAGTGGGTAAAGCTGATTGCTGCTTTGGTAAATAAAGAAGCACTTGTAAACAAAAAGTTTAGCAGAGTAGAACAGGAATATCTAAAGCTTGTTCAGGTTGGGAAAAAAGCTAAAAATCGACCCCTGATTGTTTATGGGATGCCCTTTAAAGGAACGTGGCTTATGCCAGACGCCGACAGTTACAACACCCAACTTTTTAAGGACGCAGCAGCTACCTATACGTGGTCTAAAGAAAAAGGAACCGGTAGTTTGCCCTTAAGTTTTGAGGCGGTTGCACCAATTGCGCTTAAGGCCGATTACTGGTTAAACGTTGGGTATGTTGACAGCAAGACAGATATCTTAGCAAAGGACAGCCGATTTGCAGATTTTAAGCCCTTTAAAAACAACAAAATTTACAATCACAATAAAAAGGTTAACGACCTCGGTTCCAATGATTTTTGGGAATCTGGCGGGGTAAACCCACACCTCATCCTTGCCGACCTGGTTA
This sequence comes from Sphingobacteriaceae bacterium, assembly GCA_031382725.1. GTDB lineage: Bacteria > Bacteroidota > Bacteroidia > Sphingobacteriales > Sphingobacteriaceae > Paradesertivirga. The sequence goes on from JANMZB010000412.1 coordinate 18,745, forward strand.
AAATTCTTCATCCGGAACTATTGCCTAATCATAAGCTGGTTTATTATAAACAAATCCGGTAAACCGAAACATCAAACAATTCAAATCTCAAAATTATCATTAAAACAATGAACTACTCTACATCACTTTTCTTGCAAATTGTACTTATTCTTTTGCTAATCACTTCAACCACTTTTGGGCAGGAAGCTAAAACTGATACCTTAAAAGGTGCAAGGCTAGAAGAGGTTGTTGTGAGTGCAACCCGAACAGAAACCAAGAAAAGCAACACTCCGCAAAGCATCACAGTTATCACTAAAGACGCTATAGCACTTACTCCATCCTCTGATTTTGCAGATTTGGTTAAAAAGAATGCTTCTGTAAATGTGATACAATATCCGGGATTATCTTCAGGAATTGGTATTCGTGGATTTCGGCCTCAATTTAGCGGTCTAAATCAACGCACACTTCTTTTGGTAGATGGAAGGCCGGCCGGAACTGCAAATTTATCAACAATAAACAGTTCTGATATAGAGCGGATTGAAATCCTTAAAGGTCCAGCTTCTGCTTTGTATGGCGCACAGGCAATGGGAGGAGTTGTAAACGTAATTACTAAGAAATCATCCGGAGCTATCCGTTCTAATGTTTTTGCAGAGTATGGGTCTTACGAAACATTTAATGCAGGTGGCTCGGCAGGCGGAAATATCACCGAGAAGTTGGATTTCGATTTTTCGTTCAACGTATTCGACCGTAATAAGAACATGAAACTTGGTAAAGATAACGTGTTTAGGAAAATCTTAAATTCTGGTACCGCTTTAAACAATTATACAGATAATACGAGTGCCGAAGTTGATGACTCTAGGTCTGACGGATTAAAGCGTCAGTTCACAAGTTTAAATTACCATTCAGAAAATGCAAGGTTGGGATATCGTTTTACAAAAGATTTGAGGGCTGATGTTAAAGTAGAACGCTTTTCGGCCAAGAATGTAGAAGTTCCAAGTGATATTTTTTTTGGTAATGCCCGCCCGTCAAGCAAGGATATTAATAAGTATGCGGGTGAAGCATCTGTTAGAGGAAAATTTGCTGACCATCAATTATCTGTGAGAGGTTATTTATCAACAGAAGATAATGCCAACAGAGACCTTCAAGCTGGAGGAGCTTTGATAGCACCATTTGTTTCATTTATCAGTACAGCAAATTGGAAAGGAATTCAACTTAAAGACGTTTACAGCCTGGGGCAGCATTCTATAATTGGCGGCATCGATTATAATAATGCATCAACTCAGTCTAAGGGTTTTACTCCAACAGCAGAAAAAGCACCATTTTCTCCAAATTACGAACTTTCAACCTGGGCGGTCTATGCGCAATGTCACTTAAACTTTTTGGAAAACAAGTTGATTATAAACCCAGGTATCAGGTATGATTTGATAACTTATAATGTTAAGCAAACTCCTTTATTAAACACTTATGCTCCGGGTAAGGAAACTAATCCCTTTTTTAGCCCCAGCCTTGCTGCACAATACAAAGTATTTAATTTGCTAACTGTTCATGGCACCATCGGCCGGGCATTTGTTACACCAGATGCTTATAACGTTGCCGGCTATTCCGAAGTAATAAACACCACCACAAATAAAGCTGCGGTTGTAGTTGGAAATCCTAATCTGAAGAATGAGAGTTCAACTTCCTGGGATGCGGGTTTGCGTGTAAACAAACCTGAACTTGGCCTTTCAGCAGATATTACTTATTTTTCAACTGATGTAAAAGACCGTATTACCTCTTTAAGAACAACACCAACTGCAGGTGAAACAACAGAAAGCGGTAAAGTGATTTCGAGCAGCACTACGTATGTGAATGCGAATAAAGCAAATATAAACGGACTGGAAGCGGAAGTAGCATACGACTTTGGTGCTCTAAATGATAATCGGTATTCATTAAAAGTTTTTGCAAATGCAACAAGAACCTTTAAAGCTAAAGAAGTATTAATTTCACCGCTTACAGGAGTAACTACCTTTAAAGATATTTATAACGTAGCCAATTTCACCAGCACCTACGGGTTAGAGTACAACACATTAAAGAGTTTAGCTTTACGTTTAACCGGAAGGTATGTGGGCAAAAGAAAAGATACCGATTTTAACGATAGTAAGTTTCCTGAAATTGTATACCCATCATTTATGACAATTGATTTTGGTGCGAGCTATGCTTATAATAAAAAGCATAGAATAAGTTTATTGGCCAATAACCTTACAGACGAGAATTATTATGAAAAGCGCGGATTCAACCTTCAGGGAAGAAGCTTCTCATTGAGATACGGTTTAAGTTTTTAAAAATTTTTACAAATAGGTTAATATGAAAATTTACACAAAAAAAGGCGATGCCGGAACTACAGGTTTATTCGGCGGAAAACGGGTCTATAAAGACGATATCCGTATCGAATGCATTG
>JANMZB010000154.1:0-1875 GCA_031382725.1 Sphingobacteriaceae bacterium
CGGAGTCCGCCGGTGTCTCGTGGATGTTTTGGAGGAAGGATGATAGTACGGTAGGTGGTAGTTTAGGAGTAGTGACGAGTGTGGTGTCGTAGGGACTAGCTATCCGGGCGAGGACCGGTTGCGAAATGCACCCAAGGAGGGCGGGACTAAGCCGTGAGAGCATGAAAGTAACGCGAGTCGGATTATGCAGGTTGTTTTTCTTTTGGTTGAGAAAGGTACGGTAAGAAGCCATTGTAGCGTCGAGGAGTTCAGAGGACGCGAAGTAGTAGTCGTGAGAGGTTTGTTTGACGGTTTTCAACATCGCGTACCGGATACATTCGAGTCCCATGATTAGGACGTGGTAGTGTTTGGGGAGGGATTGTGGTGCATGGAGGCTATCGACGTAGTTATGGCTAAAGTTGCGTGGGAACTGGAGATCTTTTGTGTTGGTGGGCCAAAGCAGGCGGTAGAAGGATTCCCACGTGGTGAGAAGATGGTCTTCTGTGGCGGTGTATGACTGTGATGTGTTGGCGTCGGGAGCGATGGGGACCGTGTTGGTGTCGGAATTATCGGTCGTAGTGTCGATGTCGGCTTGTTCGGCATTATCGACATCGCGTTGTGGCATTGCGTAGGCGGGGTGGGGTGCCGGGACGACCGTGGGGTTGGTAGATGCGTCGGGAATCTCGGTTACGGCGGGTAGTGGCAAGGTGGGGCTTTGCGCCGCTGGTCTTGTCTGGAAGGCGATGATGACTTCGGCAAGCGAGGGAGGGGGAAAAGTGGGAGGTAACACGTGCCAGTGGGGATCTCCGGCATCGAAGGCAGTACAAATAGAACGGATGTACGTGAGGACCGGGGGTGAGTGCAGAAACTTGTGCAGCTCCAGTGGTAGGCCTTCCATGAGGAGCTGCGGTAGCGCCATGTCTGATTGGACAGTTGTAAACGCGGTGGACATACCAGCGACCATTGCTGAGGAATTGTCCAACTGTTTCTGTGTGGACGCGAGTTGGGAGCGCAGAGTGTTGTTTTCGGAGCGCGATTTGTGGAGGTCGTGTTGGGCAAGTTCGAGGCGAGCGCGGAGATCAAGGTTGTCGGCATGGGACTGGTTCAGCTCGAGGGTAGCAGTTTGTAAATCTGATGTTGATGTGCGGGCGAGTTGCCGTTGTTCTGTAAGTAGCTCTCGGACTGCGGTGAGTTCCTCCTGAGTGGCAGCGAGGGTATCCTGTGCAGCAGCGTGGTCGGCTTGTGTCAATTCAGAGACTGTTTGGAGGGCGGCAGCATGGGATACTTGTGAGGCAGTGAGGGTGTGGGATGGCATTGTTACTGCAGCCGTGGGAGCATTAGAGGGTAGTGGCGCGCGGAGGGCGTTGATAGCAGCCTGGTATTGGTGGGAGGCCGGCAAGGGGTGCGGTGGTTCGTCGCTTGATGTGACCGTGGTAGTGAAGTCATAGCCCTGCTGGTGAGGCGAGCGGTACGTGCCACCATGAGCATGGAAGAATTCGGCTAGCGTTGGTGCCTGTCGTGTGTGACGAGGGTTGTCGTCGGATAAAGCTGTAATGGTAGCGGAGGGGCCGATGGTGAGGACCGATGCAAAGATGAGCAGGATGTCAGCGCAAGCAGAGGTAGCCTGGGTGGGGGAGATGAGCTGCTCAAGGAGAACGGAGAACTCATGGCAGAGCGGATAAATTCTGTAAGGGTGACGGGCGGGTATGCTGTTGTCGGTGAGCTGAAGAAGGAGCATGATAAATTCACGCACGGATGACCGGTGGATGTGTGTCGGGAACCGGTCTTGGGCTGAGGAGTAGGTGTCGTATGGCCTCGTAGATGCCATTGTTGTACGCTGCCAATTGTGTCGTCAGGACTTGGTACGAAGTACGAACTGCTCGGTCGTGTGCGAGT
>JANMZB010000563.1:0-1232 GCA_031382725.1 Sphingobacteriaceae bacterium
CCCCCCCCTCTATCAACCTTCCGATTTTGGAATCAATAAACAACCAACATGACCATATACCAGAGTATACACAATAACCTAGGGAACTGTCTTTGGAACAAAGAAAAAGCATATTCCTTGTGCTTCAATTTGTTGCCAAAAATGACAGGATTCCTCATGGTCAATATACCGAGGTCGGCCGAAAATTCGGCGTTGGTGCTGGAACAGTCTCTAATATTTGGAAGCGCGGGCTGGCCTCCCTAGCTATCGATCCAACAGCAGCGCCGGACGTGTCTAGCAGGAAAAAACTTTGTGGTAGGAAACCTGTGTATGATAGGGACTCTCTTGTAGCGAGTATAAAACTCGTACCAATAAAAAAAAGGAAGTGTGTGCGTGATGCCGCAGAGGCGTTAGGTATATCACGGCAGACATTCCTACGTATGGTACATAAATACCATATTTTTCGACCTATTACCCTGGCAGTACATCCTACACTTACTGAAGCGCACCGTACTAGGCGTGTAGATTTTGTTAGAAGCAAAATTGAAGGTGCATCCCCCCTTAGTATTTGTAAGAATACTCAAACTCCTACCGGAGAGTATTTCTCTCCTCAATTCAATGTCATCCACATTGATGAGAAGTGGTTTAATATGATGCCGGTGAAGGACTGTGTGTACCTTGCATTTGATGAGGAACCTCCTCAAACAAAGACTACGCACAAAAGCCATATACCTAAAGTTATGTTTTTAGTGGCAATAGGACGGCCACGTCGTGGACGGCGTCAGGTAAGTGGTAATGGTAATGATGGAATGCGAACTCATTCATACGATCTTGCGATTGATGATGAAGGAAAGGAAAGTAAGGTTGGTTGCTTTCGAGAAAGTGCTAGCTGGTATTGGGATGGGAAATTCGGAATCTTTCCTGTAGTTGAATATCTTCCAGCAAAAAGGGCATCGAAAAATAGGGCGAAAGGAAAAATTGAACCGCATCCTATTTCAATGACTGCTGTCGTTTATGAAGATTTTATTTTGAATAAATTGTTGCCTGCTATTGCTGTTTCTTGTCCATATGATATGAGGTCGGAGAAAATTTATGTACAGCATGACAATGCTCCTCCTCACAAAATAGCGGTGGATAAAATACGACAGCAATGTGCAATCTTGAAAATCGAGGTGGAGTTTTTCTTTCAACCGGCTCAGTCACCGGACTTGAACGTGTGTGATTTGTCGTTTTTTCCATCCATCCAATCATTG
>JANMZB010000653.1:0-5956 GCA_031382725.1 Sphingobacteriaceae bacterium
TCTGGGAAATGCCAGAGAATCATGCTGTAAAAATCTCTCCATACCAATTCCGATAACCACACCTGCGATTGCGAAGAACCTTCAGTTGCTAATTCTCTAATGCTTAATGTGCCAAATCGCAAATGAATTCCAATTTGTGAAGTTCCGGCTATGGCCGGATAATCGCGTAGATCGGCATAATTTGCCAAAATGGATTGATAAACTTTCCCCGGAAGGGGTAAATTGTTTTCTCTAAAACCGATCTCTACGAGAGGGATTATTTCTGAATAAGGGAATTTGAAAAAAGCATCAGCATATTTAGAACCAGGGTAGGCTTTAAAATGAAATGCGACAGATAGTTTTTCAAGCCATTTCCTTTTATAAGGACTAAAAACCGTATAGGGTTTGCCATCATCTTTTAATATTTCATCTTTCTCAAAAATAACATGGTCTTTAAACGAGAAGAGATTTATACCGTGCTTTTGAAGTAATTCCGCAATCTCAGTGTCGCGCTTTCGCGCATAAGGTTCGTAATCAGTGTTGCAAAAAACTCCGGCAACATTGAAGTCATTTAAAATTTCTTTCCAGGCAATTAGCGGACTGTTGTATTTGATTAAAATTGAGGAGTCGTGTTTTCTTAACGTTTCATTAAGCTCTGATAGAGCCTGATGAATAAACGTTACACGCGCATCATCTTTATCGGCTAGCTTATCCAAAATCTCTTTATCAAAAATAAACACCGGTAAAACCGGAAGTCCTGACTTTAGCGCATGATATAAACCGGCATTATCATCAAGTCTTAGATCCCGCCTGAACCAAAAAATATTAATTGCTTGCTTTTCGGTCATAGATATCGCTTAATGCATTTTCTAAATGAGAGAACTTAAAAATAAAGCTTTCGCTGATGATTTTATCTGCTGATGTACGGTTGCTGTTTAGTACCACCCGGCTCATATCCCCAAGCATAATCTTTAATGCAAGCACCGGCACTTTCGGTAACCATAAAGGTTTTTTAAATTGTTTTGCAAGAGCCTTAGTGAATTCTGAATTAGTAACCGGAAACGGCGCTGCCATATTATAGATACCTTCCAAATGTTCATTATCTAAAGCGTATAAATACATATTGATTGCATCTTCGAGGTGTATCCAGGGAACCCATTGTTTGCCGGTTCCTAAAGCGGCACCCGCTCCAAGTTGTATAGGTTTTGCCATTTTTGGCAAAGCACCACCGTTTGCTGTTAAAACCACTCCCGTCCTAAACTTAATTAGTTTGATATTCAAGTTGCCAATCTTATCAGCGGCCCGTTCCCAAGCCAGGCAGGTATTGGCAAGGAAATCAGTTCCCGGCTCACTTTCTTCAGTTAAAATTTCATCACCACGGTCGCCATAGTATCCAACCGCCGAAGCGGAAATAAAGGTTTTCACCTGATGATTAGGATTATTCATCAAAGCATTATACAATAGTTGAAGGGCGCCTGTGCGGCTATTTATAATTTGTTCTTTCCGCGTATTAGTCCAGGCCTTATCGGCAATTCCTTCACCCGCAAGGTTAATAATGGTGTCAACATTCTCAAGGCATTTCTCATCGATCTGCATTTTAGAAACATCCCACTTAAATATCTTACTGCCTTTATTCGCTTTATCGAGGTTTCGACTTAGCTGATGTACCGTATAGCCTTTTTCAATTAAAAGCTCAGTGAGTGGTTTCCCTATCAGGCCGCTTGCTCCGGTTATTAAAACTGTTCTGCTCATATCCCGATTGTTTAACTGTAATGTGTATTTTTGGTTTGATATGCTTTACAACAAACACGTTTTTATCTGCACAAATCAACGCCCGGCCGGAGCCAGAATAAGTTGTGGCGAAGCTCATGGATTGGAACTGGTAGCCGCTTTTAAAAAACTGATTAAAGATAGAGGTTTAAATACGCAAATCAGAGCGCAAAAGACGGGATGCCTCGAAGCATGTGAAGCCGGACCAAGCGTAGTAATATATCCGGAAGGAATATTTTATAGCAGGGTTCAATTAAGCGACGTAGAAGAAATTGTGAGCTCACACCTGGAACATAACAAACCGGTAGAAAGGCTGATTATGAATTTTGAAGAATTGCCGTGGTTTAAAAAAACTTAAATTTTGTCTCTGCGTATGAGATGACATGATAAGGAAAACGGTTTTCATAGCCTTCATGCTGCTTTTTTGCAGTTTTCAAAACTTCGCTCAAAACCAAATTCTGGGTAAATGGATATCAGAAGATAAAAAAGGTGTAATTGAGGTTTTTCAGCAAAAGGCAAAGTATTATGGAAAAATTGTTTGGCTTAAGCCTGATAAAGACATCCCATCTACGGATACCGAAAACCCTGATAAGAGCAAGCGTTCTCAACCGCTTTTAAATTTGGTAATTCTAAAAGACTTCGATTATATGGATAAGGAATGGAAAAACGGGACAGTCTACGATCCGGCTAACGGCAGAACCTACGCTTGTACTCTGAAACTTATAAATGATAAAGCGTTAAGAATAAGAGGTTACTGGGGCCCTTTTTATCGAACAGAGATTTGGACAAGGAAGGAGTAATTGGTTCTTACGGTTTTAATTTCGACTTTAACTTTCCTCAATATCAATAACTGTTAATATAAGATTCAAGTTGTTCGATAGTTGATTTTTGAACCTCAATAATAGATTTTACTACGTCGCCAATAGACACCATTCCTCGTACAATATCATTTTCTACAACAGGTAAATGCCTGATGTGTCTTTCAGTCATAATCTTCATGCAATAATCAATCGTATCAGTTGGTGCAATCGTAATCAAATTCGCAGTCATTATTTCAGAAACCGGAGTATCTTTTGATGATTTACCCTCAAGTGCAATTTTGCGGGCATAATCTCTTTCTGTGAATATGCCTTTTAATTGAGTTCCTTCCATCACAACAAGTGCGCTGATGTTTTTATTCATCATTTCTTCGAGCGCTTCAAAAACAGTAGTTTGCTCATTTACCGAATAAACGTTGTCGATTTTTGTTGCTAAAATTTGTTTAACTGTTTTCATAATTGCTCCTTTCCTTAAAGTTAAAATAAAATATTCAATAATTCTTTGAGCTCCGGATTTTTGTTTAATAAATGTTTGAGGGTGCATTTAGCACTCAATATAAAATGGAGATTTTTTTTACCTTTATTTTATTGTCCGGGTGATGTAAATATTAAAATCCCTCTTTAACCAATAGTATTCTTTAGCTCAATTTTGATTAATTTGCAAGACTTAGGTTTGTGAAATATGAATGGAAAAACCATACTTATTTGGTTTAGAAATGATTTAAGGGTTCATGACAATGAGATTTTACTCGAGGCTGTAAAACGAGCAGAAAATATACTTCCTGTTTTTTGTTTCGACCCCAGGTACTTTACCGATACTCAATACGGAACCAAAAAGACGGGCGTTTTTAGGGCAAAATTTTTATTGGAAGGTGTAAACGGATTGCGCCAGTCGTTGCAAAAGCTGGGTGGCGATTTAATGATCAGGATGGGAATGCCCGAAGAGATCCTTCCCGAAATTTGTCAGCAATATAATATTTCAGAAGTTTATCACCATCGCGAAGTTGCGGCTGAAGAAACCGAAATTTCGGAGAAAGTTGAAACCGCTTTATGGAAGCAGCAGATAAATCTGAAGCATTTTATCGGCCATACCCTCTACCACAAAGAAGATCTGCCTTTTCCGATAAAAGATATACCCGATGCATTTATATCGTTTAAAAAGAAAATTGAACGAGATAGCAATGTAAGGCCTGGATTTGCAACTCCGGAAAATGTTGTAGTTCCCGAAAATATGGAGACGGGTGATTTGCCTTCGCTAGCTGATTTAGGTTTTGATATGCCGCAGTTCGATGAACGTTCCCAATATCGTTTTGTTGGAGGTGAGCAGGAAGGCTTATCCCGCTTGACTGAGTTTTTAACAAACCAAGCCAATATTCCCGCAAAGGCGATCAAAAACATATCTACTGCTACATCCTTACTTTCACCATGGCTTTCAATCGGATGTTTATCCCCAAGGGAGGTTTATTGGCAGGTTAGAAATTACGATAGAGAACATCCTTCTACAGAAATTGCGGCAAGTATCATCCTCGAATTGCAGTGGCGAGACTATTTCAGGTTTATGTTAAAGAAACATGGCAGCAAAATTACTTCGAGTAACGAGCAACTTTCTCCGGAAGAGTTAGAAACTTTTAATAGCTGGAAAGATTCAAAAACCGGCGTTGGAGTTGTTGATGCCTGTATTGCCGAATTGAATTCTACCGGATATATAAATGCCAGATGCAGGCAATATATTGCGTCGTACCTGGTGAAAGAAATGCACGTGAGTTGGCGTGCCGGTGCGGCTTTTTTTGAAGAGAAGCTAATTGATTATTCGCCTGCCAGCAATTGGGGAAACTGGACTTATATAGCCGGTGAGGGAATAATGAGTACAAACCGACCAATTACAATTAAATCCGATCCTACTTTGGAAGAACAGTATATCAGTAAGTGGCTGCCCAAGCTGAGCAAAGTTCATTAGGTTTAGATCAAATCCTTTAAAAAAATTTGATTTTATAAGGAAATACTTAACATTTATAGCGTTAAACTCTTATTTTTGCGCTACTTTTTAGAAAATCAGAAATTTCCATGGATAATTTGTCCTATCTCAGTAACGCACATTCATCTTACATAGATTCACTTTATCAATCTTATAAAGAAGACCCCAATTCTGTTGAATTTGGCTGGCAAAAGTTTTTCGAAGGTTTCGACTTCGGTCAGCGTTCTGAAAGCAACGTGGCAGGTGGCGAAACGCCGGAACATTTCCTCAAGGAAATTAATGTTTTGAACATGATTCATGGCTACCGTGATCGGGGCCATCTTTTTACCAAAACAAATCCGGTTCGCGAACGCCGCAAATATTATCCTGGTAAAGAACTTGAAACTTTTGGCTTAAGCGACGCTGATCTTGATACCGTATTTAATGCCGGTGTAGAGGTTGGCTTAGGAGCCGCCAAACTTCGCGATATCCTTAAATTACTGGAAGATACTTATTGCCAGTCTATAGGTGCGGAATACACCTATATCCGTAACCCTAAAAAAGTTAAATGGTTCCAGGATAGAATGGAACGCGAGCGTAATACTCCGAATTTTTCAGTTGAAACCAAGAAACGTATTCTGAAAAAACTTAACGAGGCGGTTGTATTCGAAAGTTTCTTAGGAACAAAGTTTTTAGGACAAAAGCGGTTCTCGCTGGAAGGTGCAGAAACAGTAATACCCGCACTTGATTCGGTTATTCAAAAAGGTGCGGCTCTTGGAATTGAAGAGTTTGTAATCGGTATGGCTCATCGCGGACGGTTAAACGTGCTGGCAAACATCATGAACAAAACCTACCGGGATATATTTTCTGAGTTTGAAGGAAAAGGATATGATGAGTCTAAGCCTTTCGGCGGAGATGTAAAATACCATTTAGGTTTTTCTACCGATGTTGAAACAGAGGCCGGTAAAAAAGTACATTTAAGTCTTTGTCCAAATCCATCGCATCTGGAAGCAGTTGATCCGGTGGTTGAGGGAATTACCCGTTCTAAAATTGATTTCAAATATGGCGGTGATAATACTAAAATTGCTCCCATTTTAATTCATGGCGATGCTTCAATCGCTGGTCAGGGTATTTTGTATGAAGTACTTCAAATGGCCAAACTTGACGGTTATAAAACCGGCGGAACCATTCATTTGATTATCAACAATCAGGTTGGATTTACCACCAACTATAAAGACGCACGTTCTTCTATATACTCAACTGATATTGCAAAACTGACGCTATCTCCGGTTTTCCATGTAAATGGAGATGATGTAGAAGCGATTGTTTACGCTATTAATATGGCGGTAGAATATCGTCAAATGTATCATAACGATGTGTTTATTGATATTTTATGCTACCGTCGTTTTGGACATAACTAGTCTGATGCACCAAA
>JANMZB010000667.1:0-2620 GCA_031382725.1 Sphingobacteriaceae bacterium
GGAGGGTATCCATATTCATCTATGACTCACGTGTTTTATGCCTATTCTCCCGATGTAGTCGATACTTTGTTCAAAGCCAATTTCTACCAATTAATCACTTTCCCCATTACTAAAGCCGCAGGCGATTTGGTGTACGAAACCTACCCAAACGGTTATGTTTATCCTGCTTTAACAATTGCAAAGACGATGGGTAATCGAAGTACTATGATTTTAGATGAAGATGGGCTTCCTATAATACTAGTAGGTGATCAAGTTAAAAATAGTACGCTTATGCTCAAATGGAACGGATCAAGTTGGGAAGATCAGCCCTCCCTTCCAAAAAGTAATCGCCTTTATACGGATTTTGAGAATAAAAGAATATATTATTTTGGTGGCTCCGGAGCATTCCTAAGAAGCGATGACAACATGGTTCAATTTAATCGTCTTGCATACATAACCGAGATATATCGTCCCCCTTACTATATGATAGTGGATGAATATTATTTTCAAAAGACTGGGAATATAATGTATTATGGCCGCAATCCAACTGTGAACAATGTTACCATTATGAAGTTGGTAGTTTCTCCTCCAGATGACAATGCGCCTGCAGCGCCTGTATTAATCAGTTCCGAAGTAACGCAAAATAGTATTACATTAAATTGGACACCTTCACCTGAATTAGATGTTGCCCGCTATGATGTTTACAATAATAATGGAGACTACGTGGGTAGTACTGGTAGTACTTATTATACTATCAGCGGATTAAACCCATCAACTTCTTATACTTTTACAGTAAAAGCTGTAGATGGATCTGGAAATGAATCACCTGCTTCATTACCTTCAGAACAGTCTACATCAGGCATTGACACCGAATTTCCAGTTTTTTCTTCTGGTCTTTCATCCACCGAAGTAACCGGCTCATCCTTTAAATTAAATTGGAGTGCGGCTACCGATAATGTTGGCGTTGTTTCTTATGAAATCTATAAAGATGGTGCATGGCTGGCAAGCACTACTTATACTTCCTACCAGGTAAGGGCGCTTTCAGGTGCCACAACCTATGGTATGACGGTTAGGGCAAAGGATGCCGCCGGCAATTTAAGTTCAGCCATTGCACTGAATGTAAAAACATATGGCAGCGGTTTGATTATTTACGAGCCATTTAATTATGCATTAGGTACAACTGGCAATCAACCGGCTGGAGTCAGCGGTAGTGGCCTTCCCGCTACCAATACTGGTGGTAACCCCCGTGGTACGGGCACAGGGCTTCGTGGTACATATACAGCAGAAGCATTAGTAGTAGAAGGGTTAACTTACTTGAATCTTGCCACGAGCGGGGGTGCTCACAAAATTACCAATGCTACTTGGGGAGGTAGTGTGTCTGTATACAGAGATATGGAAACAGATCCGTTCTTGTCAAACAGGGTGGCGGCTAATGGCAACTTTGGCAAAGATGGCCAATCACTTTATATCTCTTTTCTTGCGCAAACAAGCAGGCCAGAAGCTGGGTCCTTTCGTTTCGTTTTGGGCGGATCAAGAAATGTTTTTATAGAAAATACAGCTAATGGCTGGGCACTTAATGACAACGGCGCTGGTGCTGTTACTACCGATAATACAGGTTTAGAATTAGATAAACCAACGCTATTGGTAGTAAAAGTAGATTTTAATCCGGGAAATACAGATGTTGTGAGTTTGTATAAGAATCCCCCCATTGGTGAAGGTGGAACATTGGGCAGTCCCATTGCTCAGCTCACGGTAGGTGGTGTAGTAGGTGTAAATTACACAATTGGTACTTTTACCAACAGACCAACTGTGGAGGCCAATGCCATGACGATCGATGAGTTGCGTATGGGACTAAGTTATGCAGATGTAACTCCCTCAGCCGTTGTAGGTGATGGTGGCGATGGCTTAACGCAGCTTTTAGGAGCCGGCCAATACTGGAGAAGTTTGTCTTCTTCTACATCTAATGCTAACATGTTGCCGTCTAGTGCCATTGGTGATAACAATCTGAATACTCAGGAAAACCTTGCAGATGACGATTCAAATTTAAGGCAGGCAGCAGGATTAACATGGACCACTGCACAGAGTGGCATCACTCAGGTAGACTTCGTTAACGGATACATTAACACCAGCGATCCAAATACCAACGGAATATTTACCGCTAATATGAAACTACAGTATCAAACTGCAGCAAACGGTACTTGGCAGGATGCACCACAAGGTTGGTCAATGAATCCTGCCAGTTATCCTTATACTAATTTAGGCGCTGCATCTGGCCAAACCTATAGGTTTACCAGCAATACACCTCTGCCAGGTACCGTGTATGGTATCAGGGTAGTTGGTCAGGTACATACAAATGATGTGTCATGGGCTGTTTATGTAAAAGAAGTGAAAGCCTTTACAGGAAGCGGCGGCACTACAACGACGCCACCTACAGCTCCACCGGCAACAAGTACAGGAACGGGCTATTACTGGACGAATCTGTCTACAGCGACTACTGTTGGCACCAAATCACTACCTCAACCGAACATTGTTGACGGCAATGCCACCAGTACAGTTAACTTACCTTATAATAATGCTATCGGTTATCAGGCAGCCGGAATTATCTGGTCTTCTGATAAGAGCGGTATCACTTCGGTGAAAT
>JANMZB010000698.1:0-1188 GCA_031382725.1 Sphingobacteriaceae bacterium
TGATAGAAACATGGTACTAGTACACTAGGATATTGTACATGTACAATCCGTACTGAAAAAAATAATATTATTTGCATGCACGTCCAACCTGTCCAGTAACATGTCCAAGTGGTCCATACCTGTAGAAACACGGTACTAGCATACTAGAATTTTATTCCTGTACAATCAGTACTGACAATACGTAAAATTATCGGCATACATGTCCAACCTGTCCAATAACATGTCTAATTGGTCCGTATCTGTAGAACCACAGTACTAGCACACTAGAATTTTATACCTGTACAATCAGTACTGGCAAAACGTTATATTATCGGCATGCACGTCGAACCTGTCCAATCGTTCCACTAATTTTTCTGTTAATACATCCAGACTTTCAGCAACTCGTGGTAAAAAGGAGTTTTTTAGAGTATGGCTAAGCATTTTTGTAGACATTCCACGCAATCGGCGATTCGCTTGTCATTTTTGCCCCAAGTTCGTACTCATGGTCTCAAATAACATTGACGAAACTTAACTTCAGTTGCAAATATTTTCTTGGTACAAGTAAAGGAATGTTACTTGGAGTAAACATCAATCAACCTTTCTTTTATGAGTTCTGAATCAGATGAAAAAACGAGCTGCAACAAAATTTTTACCCAATGAGTGAACAATTTACCCAAGGAGTGAAACAATTTACCCAAGGAGTTGAACAATTTACCCAAGGAGTTGAACAATTTACCCAAAGAGTCAAACAATTTACCCAAAGAGTCAAACAATTTACCCGAGGTACAAGACAATTTACCCAAAGGTGTTAGAAAAAATTCTACCAGAGGTGCGAGTCGAAAAGACAAAACGTACGTGTAAATTCTGGTAAAACCACATTTTATCAACTAAAAAACGGTTTGGTATTTGGCGACTCGCGGCGGTTTTTTATTAGCTAAAGCTATTCGACCTCAGTACGAGTTTGAATAAGGCTAAAATAATTTCTCATTTTCAAAAAAAAATTGAGAGAAAAATTGTCTTTACGCTCGCACCTCTTCTATTTATGCTTGCATATAAAAAAATAATTAACTATAGATTTATATGTACAAATCTATTATTTTTTATAAGTTAATTATTTTCCTTTTGAAATTTATTTACTTTGAAAGGTGGATACGTATATTTTGCCTGTAGTTCCTGTACTCGGAAATAGTTTCATAAATAAATAATCGG
>JANMZB010000712.1:0-6072 GCA_031382725.1 Sphingobacteriaceae bacterium
CTTGCCTATATAGCTATCCAAGTGATAATTCAGGGCTACTGTATCTAATTTATCAACCTCCAAACCAAGGCCAGGAACCGGGGCGGGCCTGGTAATTGTTCCATTATTGCGGCTTACGAAACGCATAATGGTCCATTTGCCTGATGGGGGCGACCAGTTAAGTGTGCCATTGGCTTGCATTTTGGCGGTCACGTCGATTATCCTACTTTTGTCGACCGCTTTTTTAGTTCTACCATCAATAGCAGGTGTTGGCAGATACGGCTTTACTATGGCCGAACTGTACGGCGCACGATAATACAAGGCCTTTTCCTCATAATCCTCAATAGTATCCTGTCCGGTTTCCGGGAAAGCTAAAACTGCCACGTCCTGGTAGTAGGTTGACCACTCTTTTTTTACTTCAGGACTTAATTCTTCTTCGCCAAAAAATGGCTTTTTTGGCGGGGGCAACGGTAATAAAATATTCTTGTCTCCAGCTGTTACGGTAACTTGGCTTGATACCAAATGTTGCATAGATTGACTTGCTCTAACCCACGGGCCACCACTCCCGGTCCAGCCAGGGCCAATACCTAGGCTCATTTCAATTCCCAGACGTCGCGCTTCCTTTTCGGCATGTACAAAGAGTTCAATCCATTTATCGCTTAAATAATCAACAGGTCCACGGGGAACACCTACATTAACCTCGAGGAATGTAACGTGTGCGAGGCCGGCTTTTTTCATCGACTCAAGATCCTTGGTTATTGTTTCGGCTGAGCGGTTTCCATCCATGAAATACCAATAAACTCCCGGCTTGTATTGATCTGAAGGATTTGAAAAGTTTTTTTTAATGGCTTTTAATTGAGCGTTTGCTACGGTAACGCAGCAAAACGCAAGGAGGAAGGACAGTAGGTATTTAGTCATAAGATAACAGTTTATTGCATATGTAAATCCTAGGGTTAACGGCCCTGTGTTTAGTATATGAACCGCTTAGGCACTCTTGGTTATTAGTGATTTCAAAAATATTTTAATCAGTTCTGATCCCAATACATGTTTTGATATTTAAGTCGTAGATTTTGACACTGCTACACCAAGTGTTATTATTGACTTTAAGTAATTTACTAATTATTCTGTAATGTTGCCTTCGACGAAACTGAGTGTATGTATATCTAAAGCAGTATATTTATCCATTACGTCTTTTATAGAGTTGCATAAGCGCACACTGAAATGACCAATTATTACAAATATTTGCCTATTAGCCGCGAGGACGAAAACTGGGGCATGTGTGTATTAAACACAGGTTGCACACATATCGAGCCTAAGGGTCTATACCCTGATAAAGCTCATCCTGCCCATCATTATTTCAATTGGACGACTGGAAGGGTACTAAATGAATATCAAATCATTTATATCACCCAGGGGAGTGGAATTTTTGAATCTGATAGCTGTAAGCAATGTGAAATTAAAGCTGGTACAATTATCATCCTTTTTCCAGGAGAAAGGCACCGCTATAAACCGAATAATGAGGCCGGCTGGGACGAATATTGGATAGGTATAAAAGGCAATATTATTGACAACCTGGTAGACAAAAATTTCTTAAGGCCTGATAACCCTATCATTTATATCGGTTATCATGAGGTTATCTTCAACCTGTTTGTTAGCATTATTGAAGTCACTAAAAGAGAGGGCACCGGTTATCAGCAGCTTATATCCGGAGCTGCGCTTCACCTAATAGGAAATTTCCACTTTATTCTTAAACAAGTCGGAGCAGAATGTGAAGCTAAAGAGGTGATCATCAATAAAGCGCGACTACTGTTTCGTGCCAATATTATGAATGATTTCTCACCCGAACAAGCCGCTGAAGTGTTGGGGGTGGGTTATTCATGGTTCAGAAAGGCTTTCAAAAATTATACAGGACTTTCGCCAGGTCAGTTCTATATTCAATTGAAAATAGAACATGCAAAAGAACTTTTGAATAACCCGGATATCCCTATTAAACAAATTGCATACGATCTTGGCTTTGATAGCTATTTTTATTTCTCCAGAATGTTTAAAGAAAAGACTGGCCTTCGTCCTACATCTTACAGGAATAGAGCATTGGGATTATTGGCCATTTAAACCCTAAGTAATAGATAAAATTTAGTAAAATAAACCTCAAAAAGTTCGGAGAGACCTGAATTCCGGAAACGAAAGCTATTCAGTCCTTGTTCAAAATCAAAAAGGAGTTTAGATATTACAGGTGAAATTAACAAAGTTGTATAATGTTAATCCATCATTCATTTTACCAAAAACAATATTTTAAAAATCAGATATCGTAATCTATCCTAATATGATAGATACTCATTAACATGCTCTTGAAAATAGATTTGATGACATTCAGATCTTTAAAAGTGATGTTACTATTATTGAGCTGTCCCTGGTCAAGCTTGTAATCAATAATCCTGTCTACAAGGGAACTGATGCTTTCCGCATCTGGTTCCTTTAAACTTCGCGACGCAGCTTCTACCGAATCAGCTAACATTAGAACCCCAGTTTCTTTGGAAAAAGGAATTGGGCCCGGATACCGGAAAATATTCTCATCAATAAATTTTTCAGGAAAGTTTTTAAGGAAGGATTGGTAAAAATAATCCATCCGGGTATTGCCATGATGGGTTTTGATAAAATCGATAATTAGTTCCGGAAGGTTATTTCTGCGTGCAATTTCAACGCCCTTATTTACGTGCCTGATAATGATCTGTGCACTTTCTTCGTACGACAAGCTATCATGCGGATTAACTTTCTTGTTCTGATTTTCGATAAAATATTGAGGATTTTCCATCTTCCCAATATCGTGGTACAAGGCCCCTGCCCTAACTAAAAGCGCATTTCCACCAATGTTAAAAATGGCCGCTTCCGCAAGATTAGCAACCTGAAGCGAATGCTGAAAAGTTCCGGGGGCTTTGTAAGATAATTCCCTAAGAAGTTTGGAATTTGTGTTTGTAATCTCCATTAAACTTACATCGGAAGTAATCCCAAAAACTCTCTCGAAAGCGTAAATAAGCGGATAAGCTAATAACGACAATAAAACGCTAAATATAAATGGAACGAAATTAAGCCATTCGATATTAAGTAATGAACCGTTTTTAACCAGCGAAATGCCCAGATATGCAACGAAATAACTGCTTAGAATTAACACAGCAGAAGTTAGAAACTGCTCTCGTTTAACGAGATTTTTAATGCTATAAATAGCCGTTATACCCGCTATAATCTGAATGAAAGAAAACTCAAAACTATTAGGCACCACAAAACCGGCAATTAGAACCACCAATAGATGGATATTAAGAGCTAAACGGGTATCAAAAAGTATCCGGATAATTATAGGGACAATACAATAAGGGATATAGTAAACACTGGGAATATTAAATTTTATGGCCCAGGTTAAAAACACCAACATACTTGTGATAACCAATAATATCAATGAGAGCTGGCGGTTATCGCTGTAAATATCCTTTCTAAACAAGTATAAAAACACAATAAGGAGCAAAACAACCAAGCCCACTAACAAAAACTGCCCTAAAAAGATCAGTGTTTTATCTCCGTTAATACGTGAATCTTTTTCATACGTCTCCTTTAAAGATTCCAGCTTTTGAAATATTTCAGGAGTTATCACCGCATTTTCAGTAACAACACTCTCGCCCTTTTGAACCATGCCTCGTGTTAGCGTGATATTATCCAAAGCCTCTTTTTCAATCTTTTCGCTTAGCTGTTCATCGTAAACAAAGTTTTGCTGAATATGGTCGCTTATCAGGCTTAGCAACCACTCTTTATTTTTTATTTCATTATGAACTTTTATCTGTTCCTCGGCATATTTAAGTGCTTTTTCAGCACTTAAGACCTCTAAAGAGCTGAGTTGCTTAGAAACATTTCCGGTAAGAAGAGTAAAATTATAATGAGTACCATGTAGCTGATATTTTTTACTGAGGCTCATAACCCCCCGGTTATAAATATCTGTTAATATGGCTTGACCAACACCTTTATAAACATCCTTCAATCTAGAACTTTGACTTGCTGTATTCCATTTTAAATCGAAGTCTGTTGAATAAGCCTCAAGCTCTGTTTGTGTTGTTTGCTCGTTGTTCTGATAGACAGGCAATGCAGCTTTTAATACATCGGCTCTATCCTGAACTATTTCCTCCTGGGTTTTTGCTATCGCAAAACTATAAGGTGAAATGAGATCTTTGTTTTGCCAGATCTTACCTTTTTCGTACTCGAACCTAAAGCGGGCATGTTTGGGCAATATGGCAGTAATCACCAGCGTACACAAAATCATCATCACATACTTAGATGATGCTGAATATTTCCGGTATAGTATTAGATGAGAATTCTTCCTGAATTTTGCCACGCTTTATTTCTATGCTTTCAAAAATAAATAAGTTTTCACAATTCGCTAACTTAGTACAAATAAACGTATACGCATCTAAATATATCAACGTTTATAATCCAAACCGCAGCCTATTATATGAAAGATGTTTACATTTTATCCGCCGTTCGCACTCCCATAGGCAGCTTTGGAGGTAGTCTTTCATCTCTTAGTGCTACGCAACTTGGTGCTTTGGCGATTCAGGCGGCGGTAGAACAATCGGGTGTCGATAAAACCTCCATTCAAGAAGTTTTCATGGGAAATGTTCTTCAGGCAAATCTTGGTCAGGCTCCTGCAACTCAAGCTGCAAAATTTGCAGGCTTGCCAGATATTCCAGGTACAACGATCAACAAAGTTTGTGCTTCCGGGATGAAAGCTGTAATGTTTGCGGCCCAGGGAATTGCTTTAGGTGATATAGATATTGCCGTTGCGGGCGGAATGGAAAGCATGAGTAATGTCCCCTATTATTTAGATAAAGCCCGAAACGGATATAAGCTTGGGCATGGGCAGCTTAATGATGGCTTGCTTAAAGATGGTTTATGGGATGTATATAACGATTTCCACATGGGCGCTGCGGCGGAACAATGTGCCTGTAAATATGATATCAGTCGGGAAGATCAGGATAAATTCGCTATCGAATCTTATAAGCGTTCTCAACAGGCGCAAAGCGATGGATCTTTTGATGATGAAATAATTCCAGTTGAAATAACTGGAAAGAAGGGTGATAAAACTATCTTTTCGATAGACGAGGAACCAACCACCGTAAACTTTGATAAGATTTCGACGCTAAAACCGGTTTTCAAAAAAGATGGGACTATCACCGCTGCAAATGCATCAACCCTTAATGATGGTGCCGCAGCACTCGTATTAATTAGCGGAGAGAAGATGCACGAGTTGGGATTAACGCCTTTAGCAAAAATTATAAATTATGCTGATGCTCAGCAAGCTCCCGAAGAATTCACCACCGCTCCTGCCCTGGCAATTCCATTGGCATTAAAAAAAGCAGGGTTAAATATTAATCAGGTTGATTATTTTGAAATCAACGAAGCTTTTTCAGTTGTATCTTTAGCTAATAATCAGTTGTTGAATCTCGACTCATCACGTGTAAATAAAAAAGGTGGTGCAGTATCTTTGGGTCATCCGCTTGGTGCATCCGGGGCAAGGATTTTGGTAACATTAATTCATACACTTATGCAAAATAATAGCAAAATTGGAGTTGCAGGAATTTGTAACGGAGGTGGCGGTGCAAGTGCCATGGTAATCGAAAACTGTAAAATATGATCAAACACTTTTTCCCGATAATACTAATCTTATTCCTTCATACTAGTTTACAAGCGCAACACGCACCAATAGGTAAGTCGAAAGAACAATTTGCGGTTTACCTGGATAGTTTGAAAAGTCTGAGTTATAAATCAATTAATAATCCCGATGAACCGGAGCGTTACAATGCGAGTTATGCGATGGCGAAAACATTAGTAAGGGCATTAAAACTTCCAAACTCGTTTAACTTCAATTTCGATTCACTCAAAACAGTCTCAATACTCACTTCTCCAGACAGGCGCTTTAAGATATTTACCTGGCATGTAATGAATCAGGATGGGAGTTACCGTTATTATGGTACTATTCAAATGAACAATGCCCAAAAACTACAGCTGTTTCCACTGATCGATTATAGCCATACCTACAAAAAACCTCAGGAT
>JANMZB010000741.1:0-7682 GCA_031382725.1 Sphingobacteriaceae bacterium
TTTATATTTCTTAAATACCGAACCGTAAGTGTCAATTCCCCAGCATTTGATAGCCGGATTTTTTTCTTTCAGATATTTTCCAGCGCCCGAAATCGTCCCGCCTGTACCAACTCCAACTACCAGATGTGTAATTTTCCCTTCCGTCTGTTCCCATATTTCGGGACCGGTTTGCTCGTAATTTGCTTTAGTGTTCGACAGGTTATCGTATTGATTCGCTTTCCAGGAATTGGGGATTTCACGCTCTAAACGCGATGCAACAGAATAGTATGATCTTGGATCTTCCGGTTCAACATTGGTTGGACAAACAATTACTTCCGCACCAAAAGCTCTTAGCGTATCGAATTTTTCTTTGGATTGTTTATCAGTTGATGTGAAGATGCATTTATAGCCCTTAATTGCTGCTGCTATGGCCAGGCCCATCCCGGTATTACCAGATGTCCCTTCAATTATCGTCCCGCCTGGTTTCAACAAGCCCGCATTTTCAGCATCAATAATCATCTGTAAAGCCATGCGATCCTTAATGGAATTCCCCGGATTGGTGGTTTCAATCTTGGCTAAAACAGTTGCCTTAACTTCTTTTGTAATCTTGTTAAGTTTAACAAGAGGGGTGTTTCCAATAGTTTCAAGGATGTTATTGTACCACATGTTTGATCGTATAAAAACAAAAGTAAACTTAAGCTTATTATTGGCGTTGTGCTAGTGCAATACTAAAATTTCAAATGCTTTACGGTAAGTCCGTTGTTGATTAACTGCTTCAAAGATTCGATACCGACTTTTAGATGTGTTTCAACATATTGCTCGGTTACTTTTGAATCACTTTCAGCGGTTTTAACACCTTCCGGAATCATAGGCTGATCGGACACAAGCAGCAAGGCACCTGTAGGAATTTTATTCGCAAAGCCAGCAGTAAAGATCGTAGCAGTTTCCATGTCGATGGCCATGGCCCTTAACTTCTTCAGGTATTTTTTAAAATCTTTATCATGCTCCCAAACGCGCCTGTTAGTAGTGTAAACTGTTCCCGTCCAGTAATCTCTTGATAAATCTCTTATTGTAGTTGATATCGCTTTTTGCAACGCGAAAGAAGGCAATGCGGGCACTTCTGGAGGGAAATAATCGTTCGACGTTCCTTCGCCCCTTATTGCAGCAATCGGAAGAATCAGATCACCAATATTATTATTCTTTTTTAAACCACCGCATTTTCCAAGGAAAAGAACTGCTTTTGGTTTTATGGATGATAATAAATCCATCATAGTTGCGGCCAGCGGACTGCCCATACCAAAATTGATAAGGGTGATACCTCCCGCAGATACACTTTGCATAGGTTTATCCAAACCCATGATAGGCGCATCATTATTCCATTCTGAAAAGAGTTGCAGATATTTGGAGAAATTAGTCAGCAGAATGAAATTGGTAAACTGATCAAGAGAGCGACCAGTATACCGTGGAAGCCAGTTTTTAACAATTTCCTCTTTTGTTTTAAGCCCTCTCTTTACAGGTGATTCCACCTCTTTGATCTTCTTAGCGCCTTTAACAATTTCCGGATCTTGCTTTACCTCTTTTTCTTCATTCATAAAATCTGATCTATACAAAAAACCCTCCGCTTAAGGCGGAGGGTTTAATTAAGCTACTTTTAATTTCTTAATATCTGATTTGGCAAACTTATCTCTGGCATAATCCAAAGTAATATAGAGTTCCTTATCGTGATGCTTTTCGGATGGCATTTCAAACATCGCGTCGATCATAATCGCTTCGCAAATTGAACGCAAGCCTCTGGCTCCCAATTTAAATTCCATTGCCTTATCAACAATAAACTCTAAAACCTCTTTCTCAAACTCAAGTTTCACACCTTCATACTCAAATAGTTTTGTGTACTGGCGGCTCAAAGAATTTTTAGGCTGAGTGAGGATATTCAATAAAGCTTCCCTGTCTAAAGGATTTAAGCTGGTGATAACAGGCAAACGACCAATCAATTCGGGAATTAAACCGAACGAACGCAAATCTTGAGGAGTGATGTATTTATATAGATTTTTCATATCTATACTCATATCATCGTCTTTATTGAATTTGTAACCTACGGTTTGAGTTTTTAAGCGACTGGCGATTTTCTTTTCAATACCATCAAAAGCTCCTCCGCAAATAAACAAGATATTGTTCGTGTTCACCGCGATCATTTTCTGATCAGGATGTTTACGGCCTCCTTGAGGTGGTACATTTACCATGGTACCTTCTAAAATTTTCAACAAAGCTTGTTGAACACCTTCACCTGATACGTCACGAGTGATTGATGGATTATCGCTCTTACGGGCAATTTTATCAACCTCATCAATATAAACGATACCACGCTCGGCAGCAGCTACATCATAATCGGCGGCTTGCAGTAAACGTGTTAAAATACTTTCAACGTCTTCGCCAACATAACCTGCTTCTGTTAATACAGTGGCATCGCAAATACAAAAAGGCACATGCAGAACTTTAGCAATAGTTTTTGCCAAAAGTGTTTTACCTGTACCTGTCTCTCCAACCATGATGATATTGGATTTTTCAATCTCAATTTCATCTTTGTCTACTTTTTGATTAAGACGTTTGTAATGGTTATAAACCGCCACAGACAATACTTTTTTCGCATCGTCTTGCCCAATAACGTACTGATCCAAATGGGTTTTGATCTCCATTGGTTTCATCAGCGTTAAAGCCGATTGTGCAGTTTTATTTTTGCGGGTAGATAATTCTTCGGATAAAATTTGGTTTGCCTGAGCAACACACTTATCGCAGATATGGGCGTCCAAACCTGCAATAAGCATTAAAGTATCCTGCTTACCAGAACCGCAAAAAGAGCATTTTATATCTTTACTCTTACTCATTATTCTTTACCTCCACTTATACCAAGTACTTCATCAATCATACCGTATTCTTTGGCTTCGCTGGCTATCATCCAATAATCTCTGTCTGATGCCTTTTCCACCCATTCGTAAGACTGACCTGAATGCTTGGATAATATTTCATACAATTCTTTTTTCAATTTAAGCATTTCTCTCAAATTGATTTCCATATCTGAAGCAACTCCCTGAGCACCACCTGATGGCTGATGAATCATCACACGTGAATGTGGTAAAGCAGCTCTTTTACCTTCTGCGCCAGCACATAATAATACAGCACCCATCGATGCCGCCATACCTGTACAAATAGTCGCTACATCCGGAGTTATAAATTGGATAGTATCGTATATTCCTAAACCGGCATAAACTGAGCCGCCCGGAGAATTAATATAAATTTGAATGTCGCGTTTGTTATCAGTAGACTGAAGAAACAAAAGTTGGGCCTGAATGATATTAGCATTCTGATCATAAATAGCATCACCTAAAAAGATGATACGGTCCATCATTAAACGCGAAAAAACGTCCATTTGAGCTACATTTAACTGACGCTCTTCAATGATATAAGGTGTCATCGACTTTGGATCGTTAGATTCTACCCTGCCAATAAATTTATCTACATGCTGACTACCAATACGATGGTGTTTAACAGCATAATTACGGAATTCATTTTTATCAATATTCATCTCAATAGTTATACAGATTTATGGGTGGAAAGTTTAACTTAAATTTAATAAATCAATAAGAATTCTCTCCTTTTCGCAAATAAACAACCCCTAATTTAACTCTATAAATTTATTGTAATCGATCTCTTTCTTATCTAAAGTAATAACACTTTTTAAGTATTCAAATACTTTCTGGGCTTTAACTTCTTCAAACGTTCTGTTGGCGTTTTCTTTATTTTGTAAAAACTGAACAGTGTACTGCGTCAGCTGCTCTTCGGGAAGTGCCTGCGGGCTATACATTCTGAATTGAGCATCTAACTTTTGTTTTGCTGAAGCTAAAACATCTTCATATTTAATTTCAATTTTATTTTCCTTAATGATTTTATTCTCAATCAGGGTCCATTTAAGATTTTTTGCAAAATCATTATAACCGTTTTCTAATTCTTCTGCAGTTATATTCTGATTGGTTTCCTTTAACCAGCGTTTCAGAAAATCATCCGGTAATTCCAGTTTAACTTTATCTAAACCGTATTGAACCAAATCATTATGAAGTTTCTGGTCAGCATTTTGAGCCATCATACCTTCAATTTCTTCCGTCACCTTCGTTCTAAATTGCTCGTCAGTAGTTATTTCGCCATCGGGATAGATTTTATCAAAGAACTCTTGATTTAGATCAGCTTCCTCTAAACGGTTAATATTTTTAACGGTTAACCGGAAGTTTGATTGTAACTCTGCCGCATCATCTTCAGGAATATTCAAAACCTTAGCAATAGCCGCTGCATCGTTATCAAATGCTTTTTTAAGATCTAATTCTACAACATCTTCAATTTTTAAACCGATTAACGACTTGCCTATTGCTTCATCCTTAATAGAATCTAATCTGATAGATGCCGTATTTGAAATACCTTCTTCAAATACAGAGCCATCCGGCGATAACTGTGCTAATTCTGCATATAACACATCATCTTCTGCCGAAACTTCAGGGTTTGTCATTTTGCCATAACTCTTACGAAGATTTTTAATTCTCGATTCAAGTGTTTCAGCGTCAGCTTTAATTTGGTAAGCAGTTAACTTGTCAGTGTCCGACAAAGCAATTTCAAATTCGGGAGCTAAACCAAGTTCATAGTTAAACTCGAACTCATCATTATAATCCCAATTAAACTCTTTGCTATTATCTACTTTCGGAAGCGGCTGCCCTAAAACTTCAATTTTATTATCATTAATATAAGAAGTAAGAGAATCGCTTAATAGATTGTTGATCTCATCTACCAGAATGCTTTTACCATACATCCTTTTAATGTGAGATGCAGGCACCATACCCGGCCGAAAACCCGGAAGCTTCGCTTTTTTTGCTTGCGTTTTAATCGCTTTTTCTACGCGCTCACGGTAATCATCTGGCTGGATTTTAACAGTAACAACTGAACTAAGGTTATTGATTTTCTCCTGGGTGATATTCATTATAAAATTATTTACGTTCGTATCTATACAAAAATTCCCCCCGATTTCTCGGAGGGAATGGTGTGCGGAAGAAGGGACTCGAACCCCCACGCCGTGAAGCGCCAGATCCTAAGTCTGGTGCGGCTACCAATTACGCCACTTCCGCATTAGGATTTTAACAGGAAGCAAAAGTAAGGTTTCTGCCGACATATCAAAACATTTTTTATTTGCTTTTTTTAATTGTCTTAACAATTAAGATTTTTCTAAATATAGTAGTCAATCAACTGTTTTATAATTAAATTATGCAACAACGGTAATCTGCATAACTTTTTAAGGTAACTCTATTCAAATATTTATATTTACAGTCAAGATATTAATTATGAAAATGGATAGACGGTACTTTGTAAAGACAATTGGGGCAGCAGCAGTTCTCCCTTATATTTCAGCTTTTGCACCTCCACAGAAATCATTTATAGATAAGCTTCTGCCTGCTCCAATTGGCGGAGGATTCTCAATGAAAGATTATTGGGTTTGGTGTGGCTCAGTTATTAAGGGCGAAGATAAGCGTTATCACATGTTTGCTTCTCGATGGCCGAAATACCTAACCATGTCTCCCCATTGGTTGCTAAATTCAGAAATTGTAAGAGCAAGCTCAGATAAGCCAGAGGGCCCATATAAATTTGAAGAAGTGGTTTTTGAGAAAAGGGATCGGAAATATTTTGATGGCCTGGTTACTCATAACCCCGCAATCAGAAAGCACGGCGATACCTATTTGTTATATTATTTGGGAGTTACCTATGAAGGCCAAATCCCCGATAAAAGCTATCAGGAACGCGATTGGTCGCCTCGCTGCGATGAAATTTATCATAATAAAAGAATCGGCCTTGCTACCAGCAAGTCAATTTTTGGGCCATGGGAAAGAAAAGATAATCCAATTCTCTTGCCAAGGGAAGACAATTGGGACAGAATAATGACTACAAATCCTGCACCTTGTGTTATGCCCGATGGTAGCGTGTATTTGGTTTACAAAAGTAGAACTGTAATGAAGAACGGTGTATTTCATCTTGGATTAGCACACGCAAAACACTTTAATGGCCCCTACGAAAGATTAAAAGATCAACCCCTCTTTGACCTGAATGTTGAAGATCCTTTTTTGTGGTATCAAGATAAAAAGTTTCATATAATCATGAAAGACATGTCTGGAAAGATTACCGGTGAAAATCATGCAGGTGTTTATGCAACCAGCAAGGATTGTCTTAATTGGTCTCTGGCGAAACCTCCGAAGGCGTACTCAAGAACTGTTTTATGGGATAACGGCACTACTACTCATCAGGGGGCGTTTGAAAGACCGCACTTGTTAATGGAAAATCATAAACCAACCCATCTTTTTGCAGCCACTGGGGATGGGCCGGGTGGATTTTGGAATTCCAAAAATACATGGAATATGGTTACACCATTAAAACTTTAAGTTTTTTAACCAACAGATTTCCAGGGTGAAAAATATTAATTAACTCATCAAACTCTTCCGAAAGCAAGTTATAAGGAAATTTATTAAAGCACTCCGAACTCTTCACGGTATTGGTTAACGAGCTTTTGAATCTTATGATGAAGAACGCTTAAATCGAAAGGTTTACTCACAATATCATTCACTCCGGCATCATAGGCTTCCTGCAATTCTTCCTCCAATACAGCTGCCGAAAGCGAGATAATCGGAATATTATTTACACCGTCTGGTAAGGTCTTTCTGATTCTGCGTGTAGTTTCAAAACCGCCCATTACCGGCATATGCGTATCCATCAACACAATATCGAATGGAGTATCTTTAAGTGCTTCCAGGGCCAATTCGCCATGTTCTACTATGGTTACTTTCAAGTTCCAGCTAGTAAGAATTTTCTTAATCATAAACTGGTTGATCGTATTATCTTCCGCAACCAAGACTGATACATTATCAAATTTAGCTAAGTCGGCGGGATTAACGCGGGTTGTTTGCTTTTGGTTAGCGGCAATGTCATACCAGTTGCTGAAAGCAAACGTACTTCCTTTGCCAAACTCGCTGCTTACATGCAACTCGCCGCCTTTTAGCTCTACCAGCTTTTTAACAATTGATAAGCCTAAACCTGTACCACCATATTTGTGGTCAGTATCATCATCAGCCTGTTCATAAGATTCGAAAATTTTACCAATCTTATTTTCCGGAATACCGATACCTGAATCAATTACACTGAATTTGAGTTTTATTCTTCCCTCATCTGATTCAAGCACGTTCAGCTTTAACACCACGGCACCCACATCAGTAAACTTAATGGCGTTAGACAATAAGTTTAACAGAATTTGATTCAGGCGCATTGAATCTGCCATTATGAGTTGAGGAATTGTATCTTCAACTTCTACATCAATGGTAATTCCTTTTTCTTCAGCTTTATATTTAAGCAGATCGATAACCGATTTGCAGAGATTAGCTACGTTGGTTTCTGTACGTACTATTTTAAACTTACCGGCTTCAATTTTAGAAATATCAAGAATATCGTTAATTACACCCAATAATGCTTCAGAAGATAACTTTAAAAGATCAAGCATTCGGGTTTGCTCGGCATCGAGCTCAGTATTTTTAAGTAAATGAGCAAGTCCGAGAATACCGTTTAATGGCGTTCTGATCTCGTGACTCATATTGGCCAGAAAACGTTCCTTAATTTTCTTTCCCTTTTCA
>JANMZB010000748.1:0-1239 GCA_031382725.1 Sphingobacteriaceae bacterium
ATGTGGAAGGAGTGGGATCATGATCCAACTCAAGATTGTAAAAACTGCTACAGACTAGCAGAAGCTTGAGGTGGATCATGATGAGCGTATACGACACGGCACTAAATAAATTAAGGAGTTGGTCAAGCCGTGGAGTTATACAGACAGGATGGTATGCGCCAACAGCTACTTTGCATCTGTCGGCGCCGCTGATGCATTGAAGCTACTCAAGTTCAAGCTTATTGGTGCCGTGAAAACCGCAACTCACCACTTCCGCATGTCGTATTTGAACACACTTGTTCTAAATGACAGAGGGGACCGACAAGGAGTGGTAAGGAAGGACGTCAACGGTCAGCCTGACATGATGGCTTTTGTTTGGATGGACCGCGACCGTCGCTACTTCATCTGTAGTGGCGGATCTCTCGCGGAAGGCGCTCCGTATGTCCGCCATCGATGGAGACAAGTTGACCAGGAGCTTAACGCTGAGCCTGAACGAGTTGAACTCGTTGTGACTCAGCCTAAAGCTGCTGAGATATACTACTCCGTCTGTGGTAAGGTCGATCAATAACAGGGACCGCCAAGATACCCTATGCATCGAAAGAAAACTAAAAACAAACGATTGGAGTTTACGAGTGAACATGACAATTTTCGGGATGCTGGTTGTCGACTCCTGGCGAATGTATGCTTTACTGACCTATGGCAACAATGCAAGCGATAACAACGCCGAGTCGCAGAAGGACTTCTACGGCCACCTTGCTGCTGAGCTGATAGACAATACATACAATCAGGTTGGCGGAACAGGTGCTCGGCGTTCATTTGGAATGGACGATACGGCAGAAGGTAGTCCGGCTGTTTGTCCTCGGACCGGAGGACCTCGGGCCGGCGTTTCTGCCCATCTAACACCGACAAAGCGTCGAATAAAGGATAAGGAGGGATGTTTGACTCCTCATAGCTTTCAGGGTCGTTGCCGAGTATGCAAAGAGAAGACAACCTATCAGTGTTCCGTTTGCAAGGATGACCCAGACATCCATGATGAAGGGTGGATTTGTCATACCAAGAAAGGAAAAATGTGCTTCCCTACCCACATCACTCAATCGCACACTTCCTAATCTACTAGAACATCTAACTTAATTACTTTAATCTTTATTTTTTATTAAATTACGCTATCTCAAAGTCTACCGCCATTGTCGCTATTTTTGCGTAGCGGCAGCGTAGCGCTGGTACTTAAAAACGAGCAATTCTCGAAAAATTTCCGCGCCT
>JANMZB010000760.1:0-14204 GCA_031382725.1 Sphingobacteriaceae bacterium
TAAGCGGCGAAGAGAAGATCGAAGTTCCGAGTATTCGCAGAAATTGGAATGATTTTATTGAAGTGAAGGGTGCCCGGGAAAATAACCTTCAAAGCATCGATGTTAAATTTCCGCTTAATGTATTCACTTGCGTAACCGGTGTATCTGGCTCGGGGAAGACTTCGCTGGTAAAGCGGATTTTGCAACCGGCAATTCAAAAAGCAATTGGGAATTATTCTGGTGAACAAACCGGCTCTTATGATGAACTTTCAGGCGATACCGGCAAAATAGAGCAGGTTGAAATGGTGGATCAAAATCCGATTGGCAGGTCCTCCAGATCCAACCCCGTAACTTATGTTAAAGCTTGGGATGAAATCAGGAATCTTTATTCATCCCAGCCATCCGCGAAAGCGGCAGGATTAAAACCTGCTGCATTTTCTTTTAATGTTGAGGGTGGGCGTTGCGATGTTTGTCAGGGAGAGGGAGAAGTTAAAATCGAGATGCAGTTTATGGCCGATATTCACTTAACATGTGAGGCCTGTGATGGAAGGCGTTTTAAGCAACATGTGCTGGATGTTACCTATCTCGATAAAACGGTGTCTGAAGTTTTGGATCTGACCATTGATGAAGCACTCGAGTTCTTCAAAAATGAACCAAAGATTCTTGCCAAAATACAGCCTTTGGTTGATGTTGGTTTAGGTTATGTTCATCTGGGGCAGTCTTCAAATACACTTTCTGGTGGAGAAGCTCAGCGGATTAAGCTGGCATCTTTTCTGATTAAAGGAAACAATAGCCATAAAACACTTTTCATTTTCGACGAACCTACCACTGGTTTGCATTTTCATGATATCAAAAAACTGTTAAAATCATTTAATGCGTTGCTGGATCAGGGCAATACTATTTTGGTGATCGAGCATAATATGGATGTGATTAAATGTGCCGATTGGGTGATAGATATTGGACCTGAAGGTGGAGACAGAGGCGGCAAACTGATGTTTGAAGGTGTTCCTGAGGATTTGGCGGAGCAAGAGAATTCTTATACAGGAAGTTTTTTAAAGAAAGCGATGGAGCAAAAGACGATAGCGTAAAAGCTTGGAATTTTTAAGTTAAGGGTTTGCGTTTGGTGAAGCACCCAACCCCGCGTCTCGATATTGGCTACAGGATGTAAGTTGAGTTCAGCGTTTAAGAATTCTTTTTAGCTGTTCGGGATCTCTTCTACAATCCCAAACCATCAAAATAAGGATATGGTCTTCAAGAGCTTCATAAAATAATATTTAATCCAAAATTATAAATCCCATGACATTTTCGAAGTCTGTTAAAATTGACGCGTTAGGATATTTTTCAATTAGTTTAGCAGCATCTTTAAATGTTTTAAGAAGTTTATTACTGTAATTTGAGGACTGATTTCTTTGGTCATAAAAGCTTTTGATTTTTCTCAAGTTCTTCTGAGCCAGGAGAGACCAGATAGCAGATTTATTCATTAATCAAATCATCAAAAAGCTCATCTGTTGATTTGTGTCTTCCTGCTTTGTAATCTTCTCGGGCTTCCTGAATATTAGCTTTTTGTTCATCATTCAGTTGAAGGGTTTGTCGAGTATCCTGGATATCATTTAAAAGTGTGTGAACTTCTATAAGAAGCCCTTCATCATTTATGCCTTCAATTTTCTTAATAATTTTTTCTTTTATAGTTGGCATGAATTCAGTTTTTATGCAATTTAAACATTTACTTATTAAGACTCTTATTGAATGCACCTTATCGGCCACAATATATCCACCCAATCTTTTTGACATAATATTTACTCGAATCTTCCGTAAGTTTGCTTTTCGATGAAAGAGCAATCTAAATTAATACGTAATCAGGCAGAACGTAGTCAAAACAGGGAACATTCTGTTCCTTTATATCTTACTTCCAGCTTTATTTTTGATGACGCTGAACAAGGTCGGGCAATTTTTGCTGACGAAATTCAGGGGAATATTTATTCAAGATATTCAAATCCCAATACTTCCGAATTTATCGACAAAGTTTGTGAATTGGAAGGTGCGGAAGCAGGTTTGGCTTTTTCTTCGGGTATGGCGGGAATTTTCGCGTCACTAGCCGGACTCTTAAAAAGCGGCGATCACATCGTGGCTTGCCGGTCGATATTTGGTTCTACTCATCAATTGCTTAATCAGTTGTTCCCTCGCTGGGGAATAACATACACTTATGTAGATGCCGCGAAACCTGAGGATTGGGAGGCGGCTATTAAGCCTGAGACCAGAATGATCTTTTTAGAAACCCCTTCAAACCCGGGTTTAGAGTTGGTTGATTTAGAATGGCTTGGTGGGTTTAAGAATAAATACCCGAACATTATTATCAACGTGGATAATTGCTTTGCGACACCATACCTTCAAAAGCCCATTCAATACGGAATTGATTTGGTAAGTCATTCGGCTACCAAGTATTTCGATGGCCAGGGCCGTGTGCTGGGAGGAGTAGTAGTTGGCCGTGCTGATTTGATTAAGGAATTAATGTTTTTTATCCGTCATACCGGTCCGGCAATGTCTGCCTTCAATGCCTGGATTTTTTCAAAGGGATTGGAAACCCTTACTTTACGGATGGACAGGCACTGCAGCTCGGCCTTAAAACTTGCTGAAATGCTGGAATCACATCCCGCGGTTGAGATGGTACGTTATCCGCATTTGCCTTCGCATCCGCAATACGAGCTTGCGAAACGGCAGATGAAACAGGGCGGTGGTATTGTAACTTTCGAAGTAAAAGGTGGCTTTAAAAAAGCTCAGCAGTTTTTGGATGCTTTAGAGATGATCTCTATTTCCTCTAATCTTGGTGATGCCCGAACAATCGCTACCCATCCGTCTTCTACCACACATTCAAAATTAAGTGAAGATGAGCGAGTTGCGATTGGAATCCAGCCAGGTAGCATTAGAATTTCGGTAGGACTCGAAGATGCTGAAGACATTTTAAATGATATCGCGCAAGCATTAGATAATTCGAAATAGAATGAAAGTAGAACTTAAAAGACTTAATGATGCGGTGCATTTTGAGGCAGCGGGATCGGGTAATGTTAAAGTGCATGTTGATGGTTCTGAGGCGATTGGCGGACAAGGCTTAGGCGTTAGACCAATGGAACTTGTTTTAATGGCATTGGGTTCATGCAGTTCGTTTGACCTTATTTCTATTTTAAAAAAACAAAGACAGGAAATTGCTGATGTTTCTGTAACAGTAGAAGGCGAGCGTACTGATGCGGTGCCTGCGGTTTTTACTAAAATTCATATGACCTTTCATATCACTGGTAATTTAGATACTGAGAAAGCGGATAAAGCAGCAGAATTGGCGGTAAAAAAATATTGCTCAGTACATAATATGCTGGCTGCCGGAGGAGTAGAAATTACTTATTCTCTGGAGATAAAGTCTGGTGTTTAGTGTGAGTTGCGGGTGATGCACCATGCGTGAGGGATAGCAGCGAAAAGCCCACAGCCATGAGGTACGAATGGCGAGGACTTGCAGCGCATAGCCCGACCCGACTCTTCGGAGGGGCACGCCCAACACTTATTTTAGCTCAATATTGTTGGTTTGTTTTTTTGACTAAACAGTTCCAGGTTCCAGATTTTTTCTGCCTTGCGGCCGATAAGCCAAAAGGAAATGGCTAATACTCCGAAGAATATCGCCTTGTCGGTCTTGTCCCAAAAATACTCGAAATACTTTGTGTAGATATTGATCAGCAGGAAGGTGATTCCAAATTCTCTGGCGATTTCATCTTTTCTCTTGAGGCCATAAAAGATAAAAGCTATCGCGATAAGCGCCGAAATGATACCGTAATAGAATATGTCTGTTTGCTTGATCGTAAACCAATCTTCGAGATTGCCGAAGTTGCCGAAGATAGACAGCAGCCACAAGGAGCAGAAAAGGTAAAGTAAGCCGATGATATAAGTAGCCGTTCTGAAGATCTCTAAGCGTTTAATCTTGTGAAGGTAAAAGCCTGCAAGTGTAAGAAAAGCGCCAAAAAATACAAAACGCAAGGGGTAGTTCATTTTCAAAAAATAATCCCGCCAGGCGGTTTGATAGCCGGTTTCTGTTCCAAACCAGCTTCCTAAAGATATTAATGCAAAGGCCCATATCAATTGTGATTTGAATTTGAGCGCTAACAATCCGTAAATAAATACTGATAGCAAAAATAAAATGGAGAAATGTCCGGAGCCATTATCAAACGCTTTGCCCAAGAATGCGATAGCGCTTGCGGTAAAAAGTACCGCTATAAATATTGTCGCTTCATTACTGAATACCTTTTCAGGAGAATCTTTCTTGCTTTTTTGACCGCGGTAATATAGCCATACAGCCAACGCAGCTGAAATCAAGCTGATAACGATATCAGGAGCATCGGAGATTTTCAGAAGGAGATTTAGTACGTCATCATCAATAACCAGGGAAGCGAATGCGATGAGTCCGCAGGCTAATGCAATCCAGAACGAATATTGGGCAAGGCGGCGCCAGTCAAATTGCTTTACATCATAAGAGTCGCGAAGCAGATCTGCAGTTTCGGGTGGAAGCATACCTTCCGACTCCCAATGCTTAATGGTGTCGCTTAAAAAATCAGCTTGTTCTTTATCAAGGTTTAATTTTCTCACGTAGATGAGCTATGACACTAGATTATGAAGATAACAAAGATAACGCAGCTTGTTTGTCTTTCGTGATTTGAATTTTGAGATCTTCAATATTACTGAATCGGATATCATTCCGAATGAAATGGATAAATTCCATGGTGAGGTACTGGCGATAGATATCCTGATCAAAGTCAAAAATATTCACTTCTATATTTCTGGACATGCCATTAATAGTTGGACGATTTCCAATGTAAGCCATGCCGTTATAGACTCGAGATCTTTGATCAGAGATTTGAGAATCTGCATGTATCTTAATTTTAACAGCATAAATGCCGTCGCATGGTATTAATTTATAGGTCTCTTCTACAAGTAAATTTGCGGTTGGGAAGCCTAATGTTCTGCCTAATTGATCACCTTTAATAACCTGCCCGAACAAGCTGAAGGGGTAGCCTAAAAAATCGTTCGCGGTTTGAACATCGCCTTTTTTAAGGGCTTCGCGAACTTGTGTAGAGCTTACGGCAATATCATGAATGTCCTGCTCCGGAATTTCTTCTACTTCATAGCCATAGTCGGGCGCAAACTTTTGTAATTGCTTTAGGTTTCCCTCCCGATCTTTTCCAAAATGATGATCGTATCCTATTATAATCCTCTTTGTGCCGATTTTATCAACCAGCACTTTTTGAATATAGGTTTCTGCACTCAGATTTGAAAAATCCCGTGTAAACGATGTGATGATTAAATGATCTATTCCAAGCTGTTCCAGAAGTTTTGCTTTCTCGCTGATGGTAGTGATTAACTTCAGTTTTACATCTTCGGGGTTAATGATCATCCGCGGATGCGGGAAAAAGGTAAGGATTACGCTTTCGCCGTTTGTTTGCTTAGCAACCTCGGTTAGCCGTGATATGATTTTCCGATGCCCAACATGAACGCCATCAAAAGTGCCAATGGTGACCACGGCATTATTGATTTTATTGAATTCGTCCAGGTGGTTGTAAATTTTCATTTTAACATTTGTAGAGTCATCGGATGACTATTTGCAATTTATTATAGTCATCCGATGACTAGTGCCTATTAACTGCTATTTCAATATAAATTTCACATTTATAGTTGACTGAACCTTTATTTTCTCAAATTCAATTTTTGGTTCTTCAAATTTCCGTTTTACATCTATACCATAACCCCTAACAGAAATTTCTGAGAGTCTTTCTTGTAACCGATTATTTATGTTTTGCTCAACATCAGTAATGTGAATAGCATTTCCAACTGACTGCATAAGTGGTTTTGTAAGAAATATGGCTTTGGATTTGGCATTTAGGATTGCCTTTGTTCGGCAAATATTTGTAATATATTCAATATCCGTATGGTTAACGTGATCAATAGATGTATTAGAAATGCCAATATCCTCAAGTTTTATAAACACTTTGCTAGCAGTTTGAGCATTAATTACTTTTAAGATGTACTCCTTAGATTTTAGTACATCTCGCTGCTTGAGGAAATAAAATTTGTAATTGCTTAATATATCGCTTGTTGTGAGATCAACTTCAGTATTGATACCCATTGATTTGAGACCCTCAATCATATTTTTCTCGAGCTCTTCAAGTGAAATCTTATCTCTGCTATCCTTTTCTGATATATTTATTTTTATGAATATTTGATTTGGGATAACCATTGTGTCTGCATAGCCATTTACTTCGACCAAAGGTTGGTCAATGAAACTTTTAGTCTGACAAAATGCTGTAGAAATCGCCAAAGTTAAATAGGTAAGAATAAGATAGTTTTTCATTTTTTTGGGATTAAATATTTCAGTCTTAGATATTCTTAGAGGCTTCATCTTAGAGACATCGGATGACTATTTGCAATTTGTTAGTCATCCTATGACTAATAATGACTAGCGTTTTAAACTCCTAACATGATTCACAAGCTCCATCACTTCATAAGCATTATCAACATGAAAGTTTCCGCTTCGGGTTCTTCTTAGTTTGGTGAGATAAGCACCATTTTTTAGCAGTTTCCCAAAGTCATGAACCAGTGATCTGATATAAGTTCCTTTGCTGCAAACAACCCTAAAATCAATCTCAGGCAACTCTACGCGAGTTATTTCAAATTCTGAAATGCTTACCTTTCGGGATTTCAGTTCTACGGTTTCACCCCGGCGTGCTTTAAGATAAAGTCTTTCACCATCCTGTTTTACAGCAGAATGAATCGGTGGAAACTGTTCCAGATCACCAATAAAATTAATGCAGTTCACTCTGATTTGCTCTTCAGTTATTGCAGAGAAATTAAAAGTTTGGTCTACTTCAGTTTCAAGATCATAGGAGGGCGTTGTCGCACCAAGCGTCATTGTTCCGGTGTATTCTTTTTCCTGAGCCTGAAATTCGTCTATTTTCTTGGTAAGTTTCCCTGTGCAGATGATCAATAATCCTGTGGCCAATGGATCTAATGTTCCGGCATGACCGACTTTAAGCTTAAGCGGTTTAAGGGAATTCCGGATTTTACCTACCACATCAAAACTTGTCCAATGGTAGGGTTTGTTTATTAAGAGCATTTCGCCTTCGGCGAAGTTGAAATCGGGAAAAGTTTTTTCAGACACTATACAATTTTCAGTTCGTAACCCAGCATATACAATACGATGATAGACATGCCTACCAGAATTCTGTAATAGCCAAAAACCTTAAACCCATGTTTGGTAACGAAGCTTACAAAGGTTCGGATTGCTAATAAAGCTACAACAAATGCCACAATGTTTCCAATAATAAGCACATCCAAATCTTTAGACTGGAAGCCAGTTTCTTTATAAAACTGAAGCATTTTATAGCCCGTAGCGGCGAACATGGTTGGTACGGCCAGGAAAAAAGAAAATTCTGCTGCCGCTTTTCGCGTAAGCTTTTGAGTTAGCCCTCCAATAATTGTAGCAGCCGATCTTGAAACTCCGGGTATCATGGCAATAACCTGAAAAAGACCGATAGAAAATGCTTCACGGTAGTTTATGTCAAAATCGATTTCGCCACCTACAAACCATTTATCCACAAAAAGCAAGATAATTCCTCCAAGCACCAGCATCGCCGCAACTACCAGCACATTTTCCATCAGCATGTCTATATAGTCGTGCAGGAGAAAGCCGATAAGAGCTGCCGGTAAAAACGCGACAAAAAGTTTAAAATAGAAGTCGAAGGATTTGAAAAATCTTCGGCGGTATAAGACTATTACTGATAAAATTGCTCCAAATTGTATCGCTACATTGAACATCTTCACAAATGGGTCTTCCTCAATTCCCATTATGGTTGAGCCAATAATCATATGCCCTGTTGAAGACACGGGGAGAAACTCAGTCACCCCTTCAATAATAGCAAGGATGATTGCTTCAAAAGTTGTCATAAGAACTAGCTCCGTTTTTTAAGAATCGCGAAAAAGCCGATTACAAAACCTACTAATACAACAATTGGAGCCAGAACAATTTTCCTGAAATCATAAATGTCAGATTCGCCGATCATAAGGATAAACCCAAGAACAACTACAGCGATGCTTATTAACAGTAGTCTGTAGTTGCTTTTTCCGAATACGAAATTTACAGGAGTGTTCTCTGTAGTAGCGGATGTTGATTTTTTTAATGCCATTATCTGTAAAGGTCGTATATTTTTGAACGAAGGTACTTGCTTACCGCGAAATAAGTACTGAAAAATGATATCATAATACCGATAGCCAGTACTCCGGCAAATACCAATGCAAATTCAGACCAGCTTCTTAAAATAACCAGTTCCGGAATTTGTTGTTGAGCAAGGTAAAGCGTTGCAAGCAAAAGAATTATCGCGATAAGTGCACCTAAAAATCCGTGCAAAACGCCATAGCCAATAAAAGGGCCTCTGATAAAGTTTTTCGTGGCACCCACCAATTGCATACTTTTTATCAAAAAGCGCTGCGAATAAATGGAAAGCCTGATGGTGTTATTAATTAATGCAACTGAAATGATGAGCAGAACTAAAGCAAAGCCCAGAATTACCAGTCCGATGATTTTGATGTTCTGATTCACCATATCAATTAACGACTTTTGATAAATAACCTCTTTTACCAAGGTGTTTTTAGTAAGCTGATTGCTGAATGTTTGAATGCTGGCGTTATTTGCATGTTCCGCTTTCATGTAAATGTCAATAGAAGAGAGAAGCGGGTTGTAGCCTAAAAACTGAACAAATTCTTCGCCCAAATCTTTTTGCAGGTTTCGCGCCGCAAGCTCCTTACTTACATATTGCGATTTCAATACAAATGGATGAGCATCTAATTGCTTTTGAAATGCCAATACATCCACTTCTTTCGCGCCATCGCTTACAATTATATTCAGTACAATATTCTCCTTAACATATTTGGAAAGATTTCTTGCGTGTACCATTATCAGTCCCAGCAAACCTATCATTAACAGCACTAAGGCAATACTAATAACAGTTGAAATGTAAACGGTTTTAGTCTTTTTAGCAGCTGCGCTACTTTCAAATTCTTCCATAATCAATGAGAATATGCGAAATTAAAAATTAAAGGCTAGAAATAGGAAAAAAGGAAAGTTAATATCTGTTAAATTTTGATGTCATGAGCGTTTTCAATGTTTCCGGCAATATTAGATTGTATACTGAATTCTTTATCCTTGCAATTTTAGTATTTTCGCGACCCAAGATATTTAGAGATGGATTATCAGTTTAAAGACTTAGAAAAAAAGTGGCAGCAGTTTTGGTCCGAAAATCAAACATATAAGGTAAACAACAACTCGCCAAAGCCTAAATACTATGTTTTGGACATGTTTCCTTATCCATCGGGTGCAGGTCTTCACGTAGGTCATCCTCTTGGATACATCGCTTCAGATATTTTTTCGCGTTACAAGCGCCTAAAAGGATTCAATGTCTTGCATCCCATGGGCTACGATTCTTTTGGTTTGCCAGCCGAGCAATATGCTATACAAACAGGCCAGCACCCAGCCGTAACAACCGAACAAAACATTGCTACGTACCGCCGCCAACTCGATCAAATTGGCTTTTCGTTTGATTGGAGTCGCGAAGTTCGAACCAGCGACCCTGCATATTACAAATGGACGCAGTGGATTTTCATGCAATTGTTCAATTCATGGTATAATCTCGAAAGCGATAAAGCAGAACCTATTCAAAAACTCATTGAGCATTTTGAAACTAAAGGATCGGAAGGCATTAAAGCAGTTTCTGATGATGAAATATTAAGTTTTTCAGCAGAAGACTGGAAACAACTATCGGAGCAGGAGCAACAGCAGGAGCTTTTAAAATACCGCTTAACTTTTTTAAAAGAAAGTACAGTCAACTGGTGCCCGGCTTTAGGTACCGTTTTGGCAAACGACGAGGTAAAAGATGGCGTATCCGAGCGTGGAGGTTATCCTGTTGAGCAGAAAAAAATGATGCAATGGAGTATGCGCATTACGGCCTACGCCGATCGTTTGCTTCAGGGTCTTGATGTAATAGACTGGCCTGAACCGCTGAAGGAAATGCAACGGAATTGGATTGGAAAGAGTACAGGAGCTTCGGTTAAATTTCAGATTGACGAATTACGATTGACGAATGCCGGACAAATCGTAAATCAAAAATCTGAAATCGTAAATTACATTGAAGTCTTCACCACACGTGTCGATACCATATTCGGCGTTAGCTTTCTTGTTATCGCGCCTGAACATGAATTAGTAGCATCACTTACTACGCCCGAGCAAAAGGATCAGATTGAAACGTATATCGCCCAAACAAAAAAGAAATCTGAGCTCGACAGAATGGCTGATGCAAAAACTGTATCAGGAGCTTTTACAGGAAGTTATGCTTTAAATCCTCTAAACGGCGCTAAAATTCCGGTGTGGATTGCTGATTATGTATTGGCAGGTTATGGAACAGGGGCGGTAATGGCGGTGCCATCCGGGGATCAACGGGATTGGCTTTTTGCCAAGCACTTTGGGTTGCCTATTATTCAAATCTTAGACGCACAGCAAAATATCGATCAGGAAGCTGACGCAACAAAGGAAGGCGGTTACATCAATTCAGATTTTATAAACGGTTTAACTTATCAGGAAGCAATTCCGGTTTTGACTGAAAAATTGGAGCAAATAGGCTCAGGCAAAGCAAAGATTCAATACCGCATGCGCGATGCAATTTTTGGTCGTCAGCGGTATTGGGGTGAACCAGTGCCTGTATATTTCAAAAATGGTCTGCCATATTTAATCGATGAAAAAGATCTGCCTTTGGTATTACCCGAGGTAGATAAATATCTTCCGACAGAAAGTGGCGAGCCACCTTTGGGAAGGGCAAAGGATTGGAAGTATCAAAACCAATACGAGTACGAATTGAGCACCATGCCCGGTTGGGCAGGTTCAAGCTGGTATTGGTATCGCTATATGGCTTCCGCCGAAGAGCGAAGTGAAAATACATTCGCGCCGAAATCGGCAATTGAATATTGGAAAGATGTTGACTTATACATAGGTGGTTCTGAACATGCTACAGGCCATTTGCTATACAGTCGTTTTTGGAATAAATTTCTAAAGGATCTGGGATACGTAATCGAAGAAGAGCCTTTCAAAAAACTGATTAATCAGGGGATGATTCAGGGCAGGTCTAATTTCGTTTACCGAATTATTGACGAGGAAGGAAAGGGCACCAACACCTTTGTGTCTAATGGAATTAAGGATCAGTATAAAACATCTGCTGTTCACGTAGACGTGAATATTGTTGAGAATGATATTCTTGATTTAGATCGGTTTAAGAAATCGCGTGAGGAATATGCCAATGCCGAATTCATATTCGAAAACGCTAAATATGTTTGCGGTGTTGAGGTAGAGAAGATGTCCAAATCCAAGTTTAACGTCGTAAATCCCGACGATATTATTGAACGCTACGGTTCAGATACACTTCGCTTGTATGAGATGTTTCTTGGTCCCTTAGAACAGAGTAAACCCTGGAATACAAATGGAATTGAAGGCGTTTTTAAATTCCTTAGAAAATTCTGGAGATTATTTCACGACGATCAATTCCAGTTCCGCGTTTCTGAAGAAGCACCTACAAAAGCTGAATTTAAATCTCTCCATAAGATTATCTTGAAAGTGCAGGAAGATATAGAGCGTTTTTCTTTCAACACCTCCGTATCGAGCTTTATGATCTGTGTGAATGAATTAACAGACCTTAAATGCAATAATCGCAAGATCCTACAGGATCTGGTGATTGTTCTTGCTCCTTACGCTCCGCATATTACAGAAGAACTATGGACGCTCTTAGGCAACGAAGCCGGGTCGCTGTCTTATGCTTCTTATCCTAAATTCAATCCGGATTACCTGGTAGAAGACGAGTTTGCCTATCCAATTTCATTTAACGGGAAAATGAAGATGAACCTTAATATGCCGCTTACGCTTGAAGTAGCAGAAGTTGAAAAATTTGTATTGAGCAATGCCGATGTTCAAAAATACCTTGATGGTAAATCTCCCAAAAAAGTAATTGTTGTAAAAGGAAAAATTGTAAACCTGGTGGTTTAAGTTCTTGAAAAAAGTGATGGTTTTACTGTCAATTTCTATTCTTTTCAGACTAGGATGTAACCTTCTGCCTATCTTCGCGACTAATTATCAAAATTCGCACAATGAGATTCCTTTTCTTTCTTATCATATTTATTTCAGTCAATGCTGCTATGGCCCAGGTTCCAGGGGGTGGAGCACCGGCCATCGTTGGAAGAATCACCGGAACCGTAATAGATTCGCTCACACAAAAACCTGTTGATTATGCTTCGATTGGCTTGGGCCGTGCAAGTTCAACAAAAAGCACCAATGGAGGATTAACAGACACTAAAGGTGTATTTAAGATTGATAACGTGGCTCCGGGAAACTATAAATTAACCATCACATTTCTGGGTTATCAAACGAAAGTGCTGAATTCGGTGACAACAACTCCGGGTAAGCCCGACCTGAACTTGGGAAAAATAAGACTTTCACCTTCAGCTACATCACTTAAAGAAGTCACCGTTACGGGGCAGGCAGCCCTTATCGAAAACCGCGTTGACAAGATCGTTTATAACGCAGAAAAAGATGCTACCGTAGTTGGTGGTAATGCCGGTGATGTATTGCGTAAGGTTCCAATGGTTTCTGTTGATCAGGATGGAAACGTTTCATTACGTGGAAATCAGAATGTTAGAGTATTAATAAATGGAAAACCTTCGGGTGCTATGGCTGCAAACGTGGGCGATGCAATGAAAATGCTTCCGGCAGATCAGATAAAAAGCGTTGAAGTGGTAACAAGCCCTTCAGCAAAATACGATGCTGAAGGTTCAGGCGGGATTATCAATATCATCACTAAAAAAAGCAATATGTCTGGTGTGAGCGGATCTGTAAGTGGTGGCGTTGGTACGCGACAAAATAATGGCAATGCAAATTTGAACGTAAATAAAAATCGCTTAAGCGTAACAGGGAACTTTGGAGGAAACCTGATGTGGCCTCAGATAAGCCGAGTGAGTATCGACAGGAGTGACCCCGAATCGTCCAGTACTCAACGAGGTACGAACGAAGTGTTCAGAAGGGGGTTATCTACTTCCGGGAATGTGAGCTACGATATCAATGCATCCAATAATATTTCATCAGGTATCCGCTTTAATCGCGGAGGTTTTGATACAGACGGAGGTTCAGTTAATACAAGCTCAAGTTTAAATCCATTTAATCAGGTAACGAACAATATTCTTACGGATAATGAAAACAGATTTACGGGATTTGACTGGAGTAGCGACTATACACATAAATTTAAGGAAGCTGGCCATGAAATAAGTATTGCCGGACAATGGACAGGCGCCCGGACAAACGCAGATTTTCAAAATCTGTATAGTCTCGAGACAAATAAAGACCAAATTGGCCAAAACGCCGGTGTAAATAATGAGTATACCGTTCAAGCCGATTATTCATTACCTGTAAACAAGAAAGTTAAATTGGAACTTGGCGGAAAATCTATCTTAAGAAGAATTACAAGTACCTCAGATTTCGAGAAAAGACAGGGAAGCGAGTTCGTTTTCAATCCCGATGTATCAAACATTTATGATTATGATCAGGATGTTTATTCAGGTTATTCCGTTTTAACATTTCAGCTTAAAAATAACTGGGGTATTCAAGGTGGTGCGCGAGTAGAGAGTACTTTAATAAAAGGCGATGTTGATAATAAGACACAACAGTATCAGCCGTTCTCCAGGCCTTATACCAACTTCATCCCAAGTTTTTCGATTTCGAAAAGCATCAAAACTAATAACCTGCGGTTGAGTTACTCAAAGCGTATTCAGCGGCCAAGCTTACAGTATTTAAATCCGTTTAGAAACATTAGCAACGATATATTTCATACGGTAGGAAATCCAGAACTTTCGCCTGAAATCACACAAAGTGTAGAATTCAACTTTTCAACTTTCGTAAAAGGTTCCGTTGTTAATACTTCATTATATTTTCGGCATACTGATGATGTGATTGAGAGCTTTGTTACTGCCGAAAACTATACTTATCCTAATGGGGACGTTAAGCGTGTCTCGCTTTCAACCTTC
Organism: Sphingobacteriaceae bacterium; assembly: GCA_031382725.1. GTDB lineage: Bacteria > Bacteroidota > Bacteroidia > Sphingobacteriales > Sphingobacteriaceae > Paradesertivirga. Next base: position 14,116 of record JANMZB010000760.1, read on the forward strand.
GAGAACATCGGTCAGAATAATTCGGTTGGAGGTTCTGTATTTACTCAAATATCCCCTGTAAAGGGACTAACTCTTCGGGGTAATATAAA
>JANMZB010000792.1:0-3284 GCA_031382725.1 Sphingobacteriaceae bacterium
GTTAAAGAAAGGACAAGTATATGCCATTTCAAAGGGCATAGCAAAAGAGCCGGTCACCACCCTGAAAGCTGAATATAGCGTTGGAGATCAGAAGAATGGTTTTTATTCCTTTGATACAGCTCTTTTGCCGGACGATGTTCAAAACGCTGTATCCGCAGTGATTCATGAGAACCAGACAATTGTTACCGGTTCTACTGTAAAGCTAAGGCTAACAGATGATATCTATGTAAATGGCGTACTTATACCTAAAGATAATTTCATCTACGGCCTGGCATCCCTGAACGGAGAAAGGCTTATCATACAAATAGATGGTATCCGGTATTATAATTCTCTTTACCCGGTTTCCCTTTCTGTGTATGATCTTGATGGATTAGATGGCATTTATATTCCCGGAGCAATCAGCTGGGACGTCAGTAAATCATCTGCAGAACGGTCAATGCAGAATATAGGTATTACAACACTTGACCCATCTCTGGGTGTCCAGGCAGCGGGTGCGGGTATTGAAGCTGCCAAGAGCCTTTTCAGCAAAAAAATAAAGCAGGTCAAAGTAATGGTTAAGGCCGGCTACCAAGTTTTGCTCAAAGACGAGAAGCAAAAGCAACAGAATTAAACATCAATTAATCAAATATCAATCATTAAAATTCCAAGTGTATGAAAAAGATCAGTGTAGTAGTGATGACAGGAATTTTCCTTTTATGCATCAATCCGATTAATGTTTTTGCCCAAATCAGGATCGGCAAAACAGAAACAACCATAATTACTCCACAGTGTGTATCCATTGGTTTTAGTAAAACAACTAACCTCATATTCCCATATCCAATTAAAAGCATTGACCGTGGTAGCCAGGATATACTGGTGCAAAAAGCGATTGGTGTAGAGAATATTCTTCAGGTTAAGGCAGGCAAACCGAACTTTAAAGAAACGAATCTGACTATAGTTACATCGGATGGGAGCCTTTATTCTTACCTGCTTAATTATACCGAAAAGCCGGTTAATCTAAACATCCGCGTATCGAATACCAATGCTTCACCTGAGCCGCTGGCAGTGTTTACCAAAGATGCCACTACCGGAGAAATCGAGCGGACTGCGGAAATAGTTTCTGAAAAGAAAAGGATAAATAAAGGGATTGCGGACAGTAAGCATGATGTGATTATGGATGTTAAAGGCATTTATGTACATAATGATGTACTATACTTTCAGATAGCCCTTCAGAACACTTCCGGAATTAACTACGATGTGAATATGCTACGCTTTTTTATCCGTGATCAGAAAAAATCCAAACGTACAGCTTCCCAGGAATTGGAAATTCAACCGGCCTATAAATACGGAAATACAGATGTTATCAGGGCCAACTCCGAACAAGTCATCGTAGTTGCATTGCCCAAATTCACCATTCCTGACAAGAAATATATGGTAGTTCAGCTCATGGAAAAAAATGGGGGAAGACATCTGGAGCTCAAATTAGGCAACAGGGTTATTATAAGAGCGAAAACTCTTTAAAATGTATTTCTATGAAAATCCATCAGGATGATTTTGAGAATATACTTCTTGACATCGAAAAGCAACGGTGGCATCATCGAAACGAATTCGTCACCTTTTTAGATAATACCCCAATAGGGCGTGACGATCTTTTTGGCTTTCAGTCAGCGTATGAAGCACAGGAATTCTGTTACGAAAACTCAACTGATTATGACCAGTATTCCTGCTTGTCAACCCGGTCCGTTTATCGGGCAATGAGTGAAGCGCTTCAAAATAAAAGCTTGATGGTAGAAAGTAACGGAATGGTTGACATAGGCGCGATGGTAAGCGCATACTATAACCGTTTAAAACAGCAATTATCCATTAAAAATAACAATATCATGAACGAGAAAAATTTCGATTACCTCAAAGATCAGGTAAAGTTCACTGGCTTCGGAGAAAGCCTTGAGAATGCACTAAAGGAAAATCTGCAAAAGCAGCAACCCGAGTTTAGTTTGGAGCATAAACACGAGTTTGGTAAGGATCAGACTTCTGCAGTGTTACATTTTAAACGCTCAGACACGACGGACAATTATTTCTTTAATGGCTATGACATTAGCTTAAAGAAGGAAGGAATAGACGAGGCTATCAAACAAAACTTTTACATCGGGAAAGAGAATAATTTCACTTTTAAAGAAGCTTACAACTTGCTAAGTGGCAGGGCAGTCAACAAAGACCTGGTTAACCGCGAGAACCAATCTTACAATGCCTGGGTTCAGCTTAATTTTAAGGAAACTGAAGAAAGCGGGAATTTCAAAAAGCAATATTTTAATGAGAGGTATGGCTACAATCTGGAAGATGCGCTATCAAAACACCCTATCAAAGAACTGTCCAATAATGAGGATAAAGAAAAGCTGATAGAGTCCTTGCAAAAAGGTAATCGTCAAACAGTAACCTTTGTCGTTGACGGCAATGAACAAAAGCGGTTTATAGAGGCCAGCCCTAAGTTCAAATCAATCAATGTCTTTGACAGCAATAATCAGCGAATTAAACAATCAGCTAAAGAGGGCCAGTCTGAGTCTGAGGGGCAGGGTAAAAAGCAGTCCGCTAAGGAAAAGCAGTCCCAAGATAGTGGTGATGATGGCAAGCCTGGCAGGAAAAACAACAGGAAGAAAAAGCAGGGAATATCGTAAAGACAGCCAGATATAAACTATGAATCGTGTAGCAAGTGATATGAATACGTGGCGTAACCGGGAAGAGCGATTTGAAAAGCTTTTCCCGGAAATGCTCATTCATTTTGAACGAATCAGAATTAAGAATCCATTAGGTCATATAGCTAAAATAAAACAACGATGCCTGCTTTTGTCAAAACTAAAATGATAACTAATGAATGGGTTGGAGATGTGGAACAAGCTCAACAATTATCTGAATTTTTCAGAGCAATTGAACAGGATGGCAGAATTGCTCCTACCCATATTAGTATATATATGGCACTCCTGCACTATTGTGCGGAGCATCAATTCCAAAATCCTATAGCTGTATTCAGCTACGAGATTATGAAAATAGCAAAGATTTCAACAAGATCTACCTATTATAAAGGTGTTAGGGACTTAAATGATTTCGGCTATATATTATTTCAATCTACACGCAAACGAAATCAGGGCAGTAAAATATACTTGATAAGTAAACCAAGCATGTAGTTTCTATTAATCAAATCTAAGGTGATGGGTGTAGAAGTGGTTACGAAAGAAGATTTACAGGTATTCAGATTACTATTACTGGATGACCTGAAAAGGCTATTTGCCAAAGAGCCGAGTAAAGAGGAA
>JANMZB010000808.1:0-1801 GCA_031382725.1 Sphingobacteriaceae bacterium
CTTTCAAGTGTTAGAGAGAACTTGGTTACATCTCTAGTTAGTTGAATTATTACAATCACCTCCATATTGTATATTTCTATTTTGGTGGTCCAATGTATAATGATATTGTCTATCTAGCAATTGGGAAATTAATTTGAAAGCAGCTAGGAATCCAAAAAGTCAGATATCACGGTCAATACCTGAAAGCATAAAATAGTGTAGATATTGTCTATCTAGCAATTGGAAACTTAATGTGAAAGGAGATAGGAATCCAAAAAGTCAAATATCATTTTCAATACATGAATATTTCACTAATTTTGAATGGGTTTCATGTATTGTGTCAAAGCATTCTCACAAGAATGCTCACATTTAGGAAAGAAGTATGACAAAGCATTGATACATAATATGAAATTGATTGAAATAAATGAAAATGTGTCATAGCAGGCTCCCATTTATCCTGAAATTTTTCTCTTTTTTATATTTCCAATTTTAGTGCATTTGTTTTCATGTATTCAAACTTGCATATACATTTTAGAAGACTTTTTAGCATATAGTAGTTGTGTAACACAGCATAGATAGATTCAATACAACAGATGGGCATGGTAGCATAGCATCCTTTGAAATATCGTAACATCAATACTTTTTGTCCAATAATATTTCATTTTTCTATGTAATGTCACCAATTTTCTAACCACCTACTGAGGCTTGAATTCTAGAGTAAAACGAATAAGGACATCATTAATGTAACATATAGGATATGTTCTACATGATTAGACGAGGGGATTCAGTTTATGAATAAAAATTCTTACTATATACTGGTTTATGTAACAACCAATTAGTCTTTCAATTGTGATCATACAATTCTATTTAAAATATTGAGCGTATCGTGTCATAATTTCTATTCTATTTGTACAGTATGTTGATTGAATGCTATAGGACTATAAATTTGAAAATGTTTTTTGTGTCCTACCATACCATGTTTCTATCTTTGGGCATGATAATGTGATGCTGCTACTATGGATCTCTGATACCTTTATTGTTGGGGGTATATTACGATTTTACAGGCCACGTGTATACCATTACCGGCCGTATGATACAAAACCGGCTACGACCTCCATTGCGTACGTCATTCTGAAGAAGTATGTACTTCGGGTATACTGTAGCAATTGTAGCAGCCTGCTGGTATACAAAATAACTGGTACTGTACCAGTACACTCAAGCGAGTCATTGTATACATACGTGCTACGTACAAGACCACGGCGAAACTAAATTATACTCCGGTGTACCAGATTCCAGGTACTGTACTGTACCTTGGTACTTGTACAGTGTATGATAAAAATTACATTCAGTATACTGTACCAGGTACAAGAACAGGTACCGACCACCGTACAGTGTACTGTAATCTGAATTTAGGTTATTGGACATAAACTTTTCCATTCTATTTAAATATTAAGCAAATGAAACAATTGGATTTTAGTTTTTACTTAGATAATTGATATTTTTGTTTTCTGAATTGATAAAATATATTTTTGATATTTATTTTATTTATTATACTTTCCTATATTGATCTTTTCTATAACAAAATTTGAATTTTTTGACAATATAGCATATCTGAATAAATTAAGCCGTGTTAATTTGAAATTCAATATAGAAAACCTATATAGAGTTTTTCTAATATAGAAAACCAATATAGAGCGCTATATTGATCATTTTGCCTCTATATAGTGCATTTTCGTTACTAGTGTAGCGTCGTTGTAGACCACTGCCCCGTTTAACTTCTGTAATCGGCAGATTTCATGGGTGATGACTGTCTTAGTCGCCA
>JANMZB010000815.1:0-1400 GCA_031382725.1 Sphingobacteriaceae bacterium
CACCAAGCCAATCTCGACAAGAAAGATCATCTAAGTACAAGCAACGGAATCTCCTTCGGACCCTGAAGTGAACGGCCGCTTTGTCATTAGAGTGTGTGTTAGAACCGAACCAACAAGACGCTTTTTTGTTTACTCAACTCGTAAAGGCAAACAAAAAATCTAAGCTAAACCATCGCTCCGGCACTTTTCTCTCTTATGAAATTGAGAGTTTGATCGAGGGCGGTACACTTCTCGCTCGAAGAATGGGCTATTCATTAGCATATGGATGGTGAGACTTTTTATGGTTGTATTGTATGGCACCATTCAAAATGACTTCGAACTGCCTCTATGAGTCTTTCTTATGAACAGGAGTTATTGCCGTTATGAAAAGAAAGACTCTGGCCTCTGCACGATCTTGCTTTACTGTTCTCCCGGCACGAGTTGAGTGCCTTTTCACATGTGTTAAAGGTCATTCACTCTTTAGGTCAACAGTGGAGCTTTAGGTATACTCTGGCCATCAACTATACGATTTCCACTTGATATCAATAAGAAATTGAAACGTGGTAATCTATTGGATGTGTTCGAGCGGCTCCTAAAGCCAGGGGTCCTCAGTTGCCAAGCAATTTGGCTCCTGAAACTGAGATCGTGGGAAGGTTGGCTTGTTCTGTTGAGGGTAGTGGCAAGAGGCGCATATTTCCCATATGCAATTATGTCACCCAGCGGCTCCTAAAGCCAGTACATGACTGGTCGTCTAAGATTCTTCGATTATTACCATCTTTACGAAAGCTTCGTTCGATCAATTGAGACCATGTTGAGCCCTGGCAGGTTCAAAGGTTGCATTTTCCTTTGATCTGAAGTCTGCAACGGATCGTTTTCCGTTGTACCTTCTTTGTCTTTGAAGGCTAATGCAATATCTCTTTGATCGCTCCTTTGCCTCTGCAGTTGTTAATTCTGCCTTGGCAACTCAGGTGTTTGACATTGGTTTCAAAGGTAGGAAACTTGGTGTCCATCACCGGGCGATGATCTGTTTCACAACAGGTCAACCTTTAGGGACATATTCCTCTTGGAACCTCTTCACTTTATCACACCCTATTTTGATGTGGTATTGTGCGGAGCAGGTTCATCCAGGTCAGCGCTTTCAAAAGTATGCCATACTAGGCGACGACGTCGTGATTACTGATCCCGATGTCGCGACAGAGTATGAACGTACCAACTCAGGGCTTGGTGTTAAGTCAGAAATCGCTAATCTCTCATAGAGGTGCGGCAGAATTCGCTAAGAGATTCGTAATCCGAGATTTTACTACAGATATTTCACCTGTATCAATCCGGGTTATGATGAATTCGCACCATACCTCAGGTGCGATGTCTGCTCATAACCAATATGGTTGTAAACGGTTGACAACAATCTCCCGTTTACTTGG
>JANMZB010000219.1:0-2896 GCA_031382725.1 Sphingobacteriaceae bacterium
TATATCTTCCGTGGCGAAATTCCACAAAAAGACAGCCTGCCTTCATTCTTCTGATCACGAGCGTCCGGATATCACTTACCACCTAGATAGTAATGGAGATCTTTTCTCCCATGAAGACGGTGCTATCTAGAGGTGATACACGGCTCCCTAATGAGACCCAGTCTCATCCAACACACGAGTAGTAGATTCCGTCTGGAAAGCCGCAATCGATTGCCAAACTGCGACGGCATCGATTCCACACCCAATCGGACAAGACACTACGACTAATGGACACTCCCCAACTGAATAATCCATCCGATGACAACAAGCGTTCAATACTCGCCACTTGGCAGCAATTAAAAACCCGCAACACATCAGAACCATATTACTCAGCCTGGGCAACGGTTACTTGAGTTATATTGCTACCTATGAACGCCACACACACACAATAATCCTGTACCAGTCTACCACTTTGTAGACACTCCAGTACACCCACAATGGACGTTTCGAACCAGCATATAACACAAATACCAACAGCCAACAAGCCAACAGCCTTTCCATTCCCATCCACATCCACATCCCAACTTCATTTACATCTTGCATACCAAACCCCACATTTCGGTACTACAAACACTCGACACTCCACGCCGTAGGATGCCGTCCCACAGCTACGTTATTTACTTTGAGACCATGACCCAATGTACAAGAGGAAGCCACGTGTATACGCATGACTATATAAAAGTAAAAGCAAAAGCAAAACTTCCTTCACCCCTACCAGCATTCCATACCGGAGGTACCATCGGAGTCGAACTCAGACGCACAGAGTTAATTACTCTCTATACATCCCAGTGCCACTCCACATTCCAAAATATCGGTATATAAAGATAACCTTTCATTGGTAATGATCCAAGGCTGCACCACAAAAACTCCCGTTCCAAGCACCCCCCTTTTTTTGCTGTGATGCAAAACTTCAAAACACCAGATATTCGCCTTCCCGTCCCCAGTCCTTCATAGTCTCTGCACGAGACCCCAGGGACAACAACGGCCTTGCTCCACCGCCCCAACACCATGACAGAACCGGCCCCGATCCGTCGCCGTCGTAAACCATGGTACTGATGCTACGTTATTCGCCCACGTCGTAGCTCCCATTACTGATGCTACGTTCTATGGACGAGTCCCCGACCTGCCGACGTCATAGACCACGCCATCCAATCTTCGTCATTCGCTGCTATAGTCCCCCTCGGCATCTCGGGGGAGGGGGGAGGGGTGAAACCTCTCACCAGCCTATCGGAGGACCAGTTCCTGATCTGCAGACGTTGTTGAACCTCGCCGATTTTTGAGGTCACATCTCCGACCCTCCGTCGTCGTAGCCCACGGTCCTGATCCTACGCAGATCACAGGAATTAGCCCCCGACAACTCGGACGCCAAGTCCCCTACCCTCCAATCTCGTCCACGGGGGAATCTTCATGTGCAGCGACGTGGCCACGGTAGGAAAAGGGTTGGCAACATACCCTTGCGCTACCAGGACAACGCGCGGTCTACGAGGATTACGTATAATCGTACACGGCTCGGTAGGAATAGGGCTGACAACATACCCTTGCGCTACCAGGGCTACATATAGTCTACGAGGATTACGTATACTCGTACACGGCTCGGTAGGAATGAAGTTGACAACATACCCTTGCCCTATCAGGGCTACATGCTTCGTTTGCATGGACTTGACCCTCTGATATCGCCAATCCGGTATTCTGCCACCCGCCTCGCCACGGACCCTCCCTTGGATTCACATACCCCGGTATTCTATCAGCTGCAACGACGTGCATCCACCACTCCTAAGTCGTTCGCTGGAAATACCCCTGGACCCTTACAAGACGCTTGACATCCGCCTCTCGAATATACCCCTTCATTCCCTCCGCCTCACTGCGGCATGTCCAAGACCCTCCTTCAAGTATACCATCAGCTGCCCGGTTTCTGTGACCTGCTATTTGTCTTCTTTTCCCCGTCTGCAACTGCCCAATCCCACCTGGCATCATACTACCCACTCAACCCCTGATACATATTCATGAGGTAGGTCGCCCCGTCGAAGCAGACCTCTAGCCTACCGCGTGTACAGCAACAAGGATGAAACAGGTCGATATACCCTGTAGCATCATACCTCTCGCCTACCACGGGTACAGCCACAAGGATGCAATGAAGAGACTATACACGTCACAACATCAACCTCCATACCCCTACCTACGTTATGTCCACCACTCCTTGTACTTTTCCCCTCCATCACCGGCATCCCCCCTATGTCTGCACGCCCGCACATCAAGATCAAGTCCCCGCCCTTGCCCACAGGCCTTTCCCGTCCCTGTCCCGAGTAAGAGGACGACGCACCCTCCTACCACAGGATGAACACCACCCCCTGTTACGTCGACAGGGGAGTGGGGGGGGGGTTGTGGTACTAGGGCACTACGGCCCTAAGACCAGTTTGGCCATCAGCAGACCCCTTTGGTACGATGTTTACAGACACTTGCCTTGATGATGGACGAATAAGGTCTACATAAGACCATTGCGCTACAAAGGATACATGCAGCTTACGAGGATTACGTATAATCGTACATGTCTCGGTAGGAAAGAGGCTAACGAGAGATCGTTTAGACCCTCGAGCTACGAGGGCTACGCACGATGTACGCGTTCCGTGTACAGCCGAGTAGCCTTGGTAGGAAAGAGGCTAACAAAGCTACGCACAACACACCCTCTGTTGCCTCAACCCCGCATTTATCGTACCCCACAGTGCACCCCGATACCGACAATACGCCAGCACCTACGTCCCCGTAGAAACGAACCTCGCGCCTACCAGCACCTACGTACCCGTAGAAACGAACCTCGCGCCTACCAGCACCTACGTACCCGTAGAAACGAACCTCGCGC
>JANMZB010000834.1:0-1478 GCA_031382725.1 Sphingobacteriaceae bacterium
AGCTAAACAACAACGGCCGAATAGTGAACAACATTGTATCTGAATATTCTTTTTTCCGTGATCCCGATACTTCATTGAAATGGATAGAGTCGGTAGGTCCAATTTTTCCATTAACTGGATATTGGACAAGTCAAAACAAAACCATTGAAATTATCTTCGATATATTCCAGATGGGCTCAATTATATTATTTGGAAAAGCACCACATGAGAATATAGCAACGAACAAAGAATTCAGTGATGTTGAATTAGCTTTTCTTTCACGGTTTAAATGGTCTTCTTGGGAAGAAATTCCATCATCGATTCTAATAGATAGACATGATCCTGATCCACCTGAAATTCCTGATGAAGAATACATTGAAAACAGATGGCGAACGGAAGATAATGTCACACGTGCCGGAGACATTATGATTGAATCATTTCTAAAAGAAGAGAGTGACAGCAGTAATCGGTTTGTCCTTTTTGACCAAGGCCAAGGCAACGATAATGAATCCAACTGCTCATTTATCATCATGGCAACACTATTGTTACAAAACAAATACAAGTATTATTTGTTTCGATATTTCTTATCGTTCATTAATCAATGCATTTCAAGAATCCACCCAGAAAATGAATTTTTCCTGGTGGGTAGTACTCTGGCTTTGAAATATCCAGCGTACTACGACTTGTTCTTAATAGCGTTCAATGATTATGTCGATCGTATATATAGTCATTTAAACTATAACAAGATTGAGCTTAAGAAATATGGATTAAAAAGATTTAAACCGAACCAACTTGGACAATTCACGGATGATTACACACCAGCAAAACAACAACAAATCCACAGTGTAATGGCAAAGCTTTATCTGGACAATACATTCTTTGGTGACAATGGTGACTTTTCTATTTTTTCCGGTATATTTCAATGTGAAATAGCAATTGTGGTTGGAACACTGAATACTGAATCATACGACTCGGAAAACAAAAGAGAATGGATATTTTCTATAACAAAATGTCCGCCTGCTATTAAGTTAGGGAAGACAGAGTCAATAATGAAGTATTTCATTGCACAAGTCAACTTCGAGCATTTTGTTATAATAAAATCTGTCACAACTGGTATACAAACCGACACTATTGACATCACCAAAACATCAGGAACGGAAAATTGTTTTTCTGAAGAAACATCGAAGAACGCCATAGAAAATTTAAACCACGAACATGGTGAACAGAAAGACGAGGAGACTCCTCAACCTATTAAACCTATCGATGATACTAAAATCCTGCATGAAAATGAAGACACCAATAATCAACGCAACATGAAACAGCAAACAAACATCATCATGAAGAAGAAAGGAAAGAGCAGTGCAAGCTCTGATGAACAATCGAAGAAAGCATCGAAGAAAGCAATAGTCCCTATTTCTGATACTCAAATCTTGGATGAAAATGAAGACTCGCTTAATCAAAGCAACATGAAACCAACAAACATGGATGAAAATGAAGAC
>JANMZB010000856.1:0-1087 GCA_031382725.1 Sphingobacteriaceae bacterium
CTTTCAAGAAAAATGTCTAATTTAATGCTTGGTCTAGAATTTGTATGGGCATACATTGATGATTTATTAATTTTAACTAAGAGTAACTTTAAAGATCATCTTCAAAAATTATCGATGGTGATTCATCGATTAAAAAATGCAGGATTAAAGGTAAATGCAAAAAAAATATTTCTTTGCCAGAGAGCAATTTGAATATTTAGGCTATTGGATTACACGTAATGGTATCCAACCTTCACTAGCCAAAGTTACAGCTATTCAGCAATTAGCTGAACCAACTAATACACGAGAACTTCGTGAATTTATTGGCATGGTCAATTACTATCGTGACATGTGGATTCATCATTCTTCTGTGCTAGCACCATTAGCAGCCCTAACATCTAAAACCATGAAATGGGAATGGACAGAACAACATAGTAAAGCCTTTGCCTTAATGAAAAATATTGTTAGTAGAGAAACACTACTGTCATATCCAGATTTTTCACAACCCTTTGATGTATACACAGACGCTAGTCACATTCAACTGGGTGCAGTAATCTGTCAAGCAGACAAACCAATTGCATTTTATTCACGAAAATTGAATCCTGCGCAAACACGCTATACCACCACAGAACGTGAGTTATTAGCTATTGTAGAAACTCTCAAAGAATTTCGAAATATATTACTAGGTCATGTAATTCGAGTTTTTGCAGATCATAAGAATCTAACTTTCAAAAATTTCAATACTGAAAGAGTCATGCGTTGGCGACTCATTCTGGAAGAATTTGGACCTGAATTGAACTATGTGAGGGTGAAGCAAATGCAGTGGTAGCTCTTATCTGCGTAAATAACGCTACATCACCACTGCAAGACCAGGAATCAAAGACAATCCCTGACCTGCATCACAGTGCAGAATTATTTGCTTCAAATAATGATGATATCACCTACCCCTCACTTTTGAAACTATATCTCAACATCAACATAAGGATAAGACCTTAAGATGTCTTGCATCCTCTGATGGCTTATATCACTTGAAATCATTTAATGGGGGAGACAAGCCCTACATGCTCATCTGTTATAAAAATAAAATAGTTATTCCAGAGAGCCTTCA
>JANMZB010000862.1:0-3174 GCA_031382725.1 Sphingobacteriaceae bacterium
ATACCACAGGTAGATAGCGAGCACTTTGTAAATCAGTACTTACGAGATGGCAAAACGGTATTAGCAGAAGGTGCTCAGGGTGCTATGCTTGATGTTGATTTTGGTTCTTATCCATTTGTTACATCGTCTAATACTACGGCAGCTGGCGCTTGCACAGGCTTAGGAATTGCACCATCGAAAATCGGTTCGGTTGTAGGGATATTTAAAGCTTATTGCACAAGAGTTGGCGGCGGCCCCTTCCCTACTGAACTACACGATCATACCGGCGAAGAACTGCGCAGAATTGGCCATGAATTTGGTGCTACAACCGGTCGGCCTCGTCGTTGCGGTTGGATTGACTTACCGGCTTTAAAATATGCGGTTATGCTAAATGGTGTTACCGAATTGGTGATGACTAAGGCGGATGTTTTGAGCGGTTTCGAGAAAATTTACGTTTGTACCCATTACGAATATAACGGCGAAACAATAGATTATATGCCTTATGATATTTGTTCTATTGAGCCGAAGCCTGTTTTGAAAGAAATTGATGGCTGGAAAGAAGACTTGACCGGCATTAAAACTATTTCTGAAATTCCTGATAAATTAATGGCCTACGTTAAATATCTGGAAAATGAAGTTGGCGTACCGGTAAGATATCTTTCAGTTGGACCAGACCGCGTTCAGACCCTAATTCTGAACTAAAGACAATTTCGGGCATGAACGAGTATGTGCCGGGAGATATAAAACTTTTTAAACGTAAGGCTTTACAATGGGCTGCCTCGTTCGAGACAGCCTGTTATTTTGATTCTAACGAGTTTACAGATCCCTATTCGGCTTTCGATGTATTAATTGCTGCCGGAGTAGCATCTGATCTTAAAGCCAATTGTGGTTCTGCATTTGAAGACCTTGACAGGTTTCTGCAAAATAACAAGGATTGGATTTTGGGCTTTTTAAGTTACGATCTTAAAAATGAGATAGAAAATTTAAGCTCATCAAATCCTGACAATCTTGGCTTTCCAGATCTCTACTTTTTCAAACCATTACATCTCATTCAAATAAAGGATGATAAAGTAAGTATCATTTCGCATAAAGCTGATGAACTACTTAAAGAAATTGAAGGGACTCTATTAACTCAAGCAACATTCTCTTTTTCAGGGACAATTGAAAGCCGCTTTACGCCCCAACAATATAAAGAAACTGTTTGTCTGGTTAAGAAACATATACAACGCGGAGATATTTACGAGGCTACGCTGTGCCAGGAGTTTTATTCTGAGCAATGCGAGTTAGAACCTCTCACAGCATTTAATATGCTGAACGAAATCTCACCCACACCATTTGCCACCTATTTCAAGCTTAAAGATCGATATATCATTTCGGCCACTCCCGAACGTTTTTTAAGTAAGCGTCAAAATAAACTTATATCCCAGCCTATAAAAGGGACAATAAAGCGAAGTCAAAATCCACAGGAAGACCAAATTCTTAAAACGACGTTAAAGGAGAACGTTAAAGAACAATCGGAAAATGTAATGATAGTTGACCTGGTTCGCAATGACCTTACGAAATGCGCAGTTCCAGGCACAGTGAAAGTTGAAGAACTTTTTGGCATTTACTCTTTCGAGCAAGTCCACCAAATGATTTCTACAGTTGTCTGTGAAGTTGGTCCGGATTGTTCTAATGCAGAAATCATTAAGTCTGCATTTCCAATGGGTTCAATGACCGGAGCTCCGAAAATTTCGGCAATGAAGTTGATTGAAAAATACGAAAAAAGTAAAAGAGGAATATTCTCTGGCGCAGTTGGCTACTTTGCCCCTTACGGTGATTTCGATTTTAATGTAATTATCAGAACTCTTTTATACAACGCAGAAAATAAATACCTCTCGTTTCATGTTGGAGGTGCTATTACTATTGATTCAAATGCTGATAAGGAGTATGAAGAATGTTTATTAAAAGCAGAAGCGATAAGGCAAACGTTGGCGAATAAAAATATCTAATCTAAATAGTCATCGGATGAATCTATGCAATCTGCCTGATTCATCCGATGACTACATCCCTATTTTAATTTACGGCTTATAATATTTTCTTGCTTCAGGAAGATTCCTTTGTATCTGAGCGATACGTGTATCATCACTAGGGTGGGTACTTAAGAACTCTGGCGGAGTACCATTACCTTCTTTAGAGGCTGCCATTCTTTTCCAGAACGAAAGCGCATTATCGGGACTGTATCCAGCCATAGCCATAAATACCAAACCTAATCTGTCAGCTTCCGATTCCTGAGCACGCCCGTATTTCAATAATGCTAATTGCCCGCCGATACCATATAATTGTCCGATTGCTTGCGAGCCGCCACTTGCCGCGCCAACAATTCCTCCAAGAGCCTGAGCGCCCATCATTTGAGAATAGCGCTCTTCAGCATGTTTGGCTATAGCATGTGCGATTTCATGGCCCATAACGGTTGCTAAGCCGGCATCAGTTTGAGCAACAGGAATCAATCCGGTGTAAACCGCAACCTTACCACCCGGCATACACCAGGCGTTAATGTCTTTACTCTGAATTACATTGAATTCCCATTGCATGTTATACTTGCCGGAAAAACCATTTTGACTTAAGTAAGTATCTACGGCTCTGGCAATTCTGGCACCCACATTTTTTACTCGGGTTACATCAGAACCACTTCTAACCACGGTTACCCTCGAGTCGCTAAGAAATTGTCTGTAGGCTTGCGATGCTTCTTGCTGTATCGCTTCGGAGTTAGCTAAACTTAATTGTCGCCTGCCGGTTAGTGGAACCGTAGCACAGGAAGCTATTATCGTTACTACAACGATAAAGCTAATTATCTTTAATCCTTTCATAATATTATCGGTGTTTTAATATTAACGTAATATTAGTCAACCTGTTTTTTTCCGAAAAGATTTACTTTGGCTTCTTTACCTTTTAACAGGCGTTCGATGTTTTTTTGGTGAGTTACTAGGATCAATATGCAGATACACATACCGTATACCAGGATTGATCTTAATGGAGAATGGAATAGAAATATAATGCTAAGAGGGAAGGAAAAACCTGCTGAAATCGAGCTCAAAGAAACGTATTTCGACATCAATAGAACTGTTACAAAAACTAATACGCAAACTAAAGCAGCCATTGCATGCACTGCCAAAATCATCCCAAATAAGGTTGCAATCCCTTTACCTCCCCTAA
>JANMZB010000865.1:0-7753 GCA_031382725.1 Sphingobacteriaceae bacterium
ATTATAGACAGTGCCGCGAAAGTACTCAAATATAAACAGTGCCGCGAAAGTACTCAATTATAGACAGTGCCGCGAAAGTACTCAAATAATGACAGTGCCGCGAAAGTACTCAATTATAAACAGTGCCGCGAAAGTACTCAATTATAGACAGTGCCGCGAAAGTACTCAAAAAATAAACAGTGCAAAAAACAAATTTTGTAAAAGCAAAACAGAGAAAGTACAAAAGCACAAAAGCACAAAAGAAATTAAAAAAAATGGCTGATCAAAAAGATCAAACAATGTTGATGGCTGAACAAGAAGCCATCGTAAAAAATCTTCAAGGTATTTTAGAGAATATAAAGAAAAATCCGACAGATCGTCGTACACAAAAAAATTACGATACTAAGAAATTGGAAATCGAAGACATTATAACTTCTTTCACCAAAAATGATAAGATCCTACGTGATACAACAACAAATCGTGAAAAATATAAAAAATTGGTTGAACAATTTAATATTCTCAAAAAGGAAATCACATCTACAATGGAGAGACAGCTGTCAGAATTAGCAAAACCAATGGAAAGGAAACCAAGTGAAGCAATTGGAGAATCTTTTGAAGAACAAAAGACAAAATGGATGGATGAAATGAGTAAACAGTTAGACGCTGAAAAATTAAAGCTACGTCAACAAGCCGAGTTACAACAACAGGAAATTCAACGGCAAGCAGATCAAGCTATGGAGGAACTGCGAATCAAGATGAACGCAACTGTACCTCAACAAAATCAGTCATCCAATGTAAATCATATCAGTTTGGCTGATCTGGTATCTGCTCTTAACAACCAAAACCGACCAATGCATGAACACGGTGAACGGAAAATGAAGCTGCCAGCAATAGAAGTTCCAACTTTTAATGGTGAGTACTCTCAGTGGCGTGGATGGAAAAACCTCTACACCACTGTAGTACATAATAACGTGGAATACTCCTCAATAGAGAAATTCTCACATTTAAAATTAAAAATTGGAAATGAAGCAAGTGAGATTGTCAAACATCTTGACCTCACTGAAGATAATTACCAGCGGGCATGGGCAGAAATTTGCGAGAGATATGACAACGAAAGATTGTTGGTTAGCGCAGAGCTTAGCGACATGTTTAACGCGCCACAAATAAAAATGGTGGCCAACGAGATTAAACATGTCCATGATGTGTTTAAAAGATGCCAAGCGAATCTGGAAAGCTTAATGAAAGAACAGAATCCAGACGCCAACGAAGAACAAATCGCGTGTAAATTGTGGCAAGCTGTCTTGACATTTTTAATAGAAAGCAAAATGGAAAAGAATGTCAAGAAAGAATTAGATCGGTCCCTCAAAGACCCAACAAAAACGCCAGCTCCACAAGGAGTCATTGAGTTCTTGAGAAGAACATTCACAGAATTAGACTCAGCAACAGGTGGTTTACAGAGTAAACCAAAGTTTGTACAAAGTAACATACTTGCTTCAACGACAGAATACTGTCAATTATGTGAAGGAGCCCACATGCTCCAAAACTGCAGAAGATATCTGAATTTTTCTGCAGTAAAAAGGTGGGACTTCATAAAAGAAAAGAAAATTTGCGGCAACTGCCTGAAACATAAATTTTCCGGAAAATGCCGGACTAAACATCAATGCAACAAATGCCAAAAAGGGCATCATTCAACTTTACATGAAAGTTATGAAGCATTTAGGAAATCATCAACAGGGAGACAAATAGAGAAAAGAAACTTTGGACCACAGAAGGAATCCAAAGGTCCTCCAGTAAAAACGCTAACAGTCACCACAGAAAAAGAAGAACTGCCATTTCTGCCAACTGCAATAGTGCACGTTGAAAGTCCTAGCGGACCACTCAGACTGCGAGCACTTATTGATCAAGGAAGTCACATGACTCTCATCAAAGAGAGCGTAGTAAAACAATTAGGACTTCCAAGATACCAAACAAACATAGTTTTGTCTGGAGTAGGCCAAATGAAAGCAGGAAAAGGTAAAACGGCAGCCGTAGATATCGTCATTAAACCTCATTTTAAAAGCAGCTTTGAGCTTTATACGCAAGCAATCATTATGAAAAACTTGACAGGACAACTTCCAGGTACAACAAGAGCATCGTTCAACATTCATGAGCTGAAAAAGTATCAACTAGCAGACCCACAATTTTGGCAACAAGGAGAAATTGACTTATTAATAGGCAATGCTGGATTGGCCTGCATGATGACCACAGAAAAGCCAAAGAGTCCAGGCAAAGGACTCAAACTTCAACCAACGGAGTTTGGTTGGATGATCAGCGGCCCAGAAGCTGCATCAAACAAAGCTTACACCAACACAATAACAGCTTCTGTGGAAGAGTTGCAAGAAAAATCGTTGGAAAATATGGAACGTTTTTGGGAAGTACCAGACGCCCAGTCCGACACACATGATACAATTGAGGAGCACTATGTCGCTACAACAAAAAGAACACCAGATGGTAAATTTCTGGTAAAAGTTCCAATGAAAGACGATAATGAATTAGGCGAATCGTATCACAGAGCATTGGGACGGCTCAAGAGCCAAGAGAAAAAGTTGTCACAAATGCCAAAGCGACAAGCTGAATATAAAGCCCAAATGGAAGATTACATCAAAGCTAAACACATGGTTCCAGCAAATAAAGGAAAGTATTACATTCCCCACCAAGCTGTCATCAGAGAAGACAGTTTGACTACACCTCTGCGCGTGGTATTCGACGCGTCAGCAAAAACATCCAATAACAGAAGCTACAACGACGTACAACATAAAGGAAATAAACTGCAAGCCGATCTACCAACAATTCTGCTACGATTTCGGACACAACCACTAGTAATCATAGCTGATGTGCAAAAAATGTACCGTCAGATCCAAATAACTGAAGAAGATCAAAAATACCATCACGTTTTGTGGAGAGATTCACCTGACAAACCAGTCAAGGAATATAAATTAACAACAGTTACATTTGGCACAGCATCAGCTCCATATTTAGCACTTCGTACAATGAAGCAATTAGCCATTGAAGAACGCAACAATTATCCACTAGGAGCTGGATTTCTTGAAAACAATTTCTACGTTGATGATGCTCTTGTAGGATTCGAAAATGTAGAAGAAGCCATGAAGGGAATTGCGGAATTAAACGAAATCATGAAAGCTGGTGGATTTAAGTTAAGAAAATGGGCATCAAATAACAATAAAATACTAGAACACGTTCCAACTGAAGACTGTCTCAAAGCAATAACAATCACGCTAGACAAAAAGGACGAGGCAGTAAAAACATTAGGAATTCAATGGGATGCTGAAGCAGATCAATTATTCTTCAAAGTAGAACAAAAAGACAAACCATGCACTACAAAAAGGCAAATTCTGTCAGCAATCGCTGGTCTATATGATCCACTTGGAGTTCTTGCACCAGCAACTACAAGCGCGAGGATTATGATGCAAGACATATGGAGAGAAGGAATTGGATGGGATGAAAATGCATCCATTGAAATACAAAATCGTTGGAATAAGCATGCAAAAGAATTGATTCAGATTCAAAATCTTCGTATACCTCGTTGGATTGGCAACACACAGGTTCAACTTATAGGATTCTGTGATGCTTCTGAAAAAGCGTTTGGAGCAGTTATATATTGTCGCTCGCTAAATGACGGTTCACCAATGATCAGGCTCCTTACAGGAAAAAGTCGTGTGTCACCTGTAACAAATCCCATCACATTACCAAGACTAGAGTTGATGGGAGCACTGCTAATGGCTGAACTATTCGAAAAAGTATTTGACGCACTTAAAACAAATGTCACTCAAGCGTCGGTGCTCGCGTATTGCGACTCCAAGATAGCATTAGCATGGATTCAAGGAGATGCAGAAAGATGGAAGACTTTTGTGGCCAACAGAGTACTTAAAATACAAAAAATTCTTCCAACAACCAGCTGGCAATATGTTCCAACCAAGGAAAATCCAGCAGACATGGCATCAAGAGGGCTCAGCCCAAGTGAACTCATCAACAATAAAATGTGGTGGGAAGGTCCTCAATTCATCCAACAATCCGAAATATTAATCGGTCAGCAAGAATGTCATTCAACAAACGAAGAAGAAAAGAAAACTTATCCTTCCAAAGCAGTAGTAGCAGCAATGTTTGCAAAAAATGATGGCATGTCAGACATCCTAGAGCGATTCTCTTCATGGACACGTATGAAGAGAACAATCGCGTTATGCTTCAGCTGGCATGAGCAAGACAAAACAGGCAAAATAACAACAACATTATTAAGAAAAGCAGAAAATGCAATAATAAGTGGAGTCCAACGACAACATTTCCTGAAAGAATTAAAACTTGTTAGAGAAGGCTTGTCAACTCATGGAGACTTGAAAAAGTTGCACCCTGAACTAAACGAGGAAGGAGATTGGCTGTTAAGAGTTGGAGGACGACTGGAGAACTCATCACTGCCATATGATGCTAGACATCCAATCATTATTCCGAAACAACAATTCAATAAAACATTTGAAGAAGAAGAAAAAACTATGTCATTAGCAAAGCTGTTGGTTAACTGGGCTCATCAACAGACTTTACACGGAGGCCCAGCAGCAGTCCAAGCTTACTTGGAACAACGATACCATCTGATCTCAGCAAAAGCTGTCATCGCGTATAATTTGAGAAGATGTGTAGTATGTCGTCGTCATGCTGCAAAACCTGGCCTACAGTTGATGGGTGATTTGCCAACATCCAGAGTAACACCAGCACCTGCATTTTTGAACTGTACAGTGGATTACGCTGGTCCATTCAATTTGACTAATTGGAGGGGAAAAGGACAACGCACAACCAAAGGATATTTTGCAATATTCGTATGTATGTCAACAAAAGCATACCATTTGGAGGCTGTATCAAACCTAACAAGTGAGTTGTTCATTCAAGCATTCTTAAGATTTGTTTCTCGACGTGGATTACCAGCCACAGTTAGATCAGATAATGGAGGAAACTTTGTAAAAGGAAACAAAGTAATGGCAGCTAATCTACGAGCTGCAATAAAAGATGGAGAGAAGGCGTTGATCGATAAAATAAAAACCAATAAATTAAAATTAGATCAAGATATAGATTCAGCTCTTCAGAAAGCACAACAAGAAGCTGCACAGCAGTTTTCAAACCAACAAATAAAATGGGAATTTAACCCACCATACTCACCACATTTTGGTGGTCTGCATGAAGCAGGAGTCAAATGTGTAAAAAATCATTTAAAAAAGGTCATGGGAGAAACCAGACTTACTCATGAAGAGTTTTCAACACTACTGGCACAAATAGAAGCAATTCTAAATTCTCGTCCATTGGTTCGAAATGAAAATGGAATCTTAACACCAGGGCACTTCCTAATTGGAAGACCAATTACAGCGTTACCAGAACCAAATTACAACATGGAGCCAATTATAATGCGTTGGAAATTAGTACAACAAATGATGCAGAAATTTTGGAAAACATGGTCGCAGGAATATCTACAGCAACTTCAAGCAAGAAAAAAGTGGACCAATGAACAAGAAAACATGGAATTAAAGGATATAGTTCTCCTTAAAGAGCCAAATTTGCCACCGACACAATGGAAGATGGCCAAAGTTGTGAAAATACATCCTGGAAAGGATAATCTAAATCGAACGGTTACATTACAGGATGCCAACAAAAAACAATATGATCGAGCTATAGCAACGATCGTCCCGCTTCCAATAAGAGAAGAGGACAATGACATTAAAGTGTCTGGAAAAGGAATTTTACCTCGATTTAAAAACATGAAACAAAAAATTAACCCAACACCTCCTCGAAGATCAAAAAGAATTCTATCAAAATGCAACTTATTGATGGTAATTGTGTTATTAACAACAGTAGTCGTCAACAGTACAATGATGGTGAATTTTAATAACATAAATCAAACAGGTTTGCATTTGTCTTATGAAAAAACTTTGGCTATTATATCAGGAAAAATACAAGTTGAGATCCAAACTAATCTCAATATCACTCGAGACGTTGAAAGAATAATTAAAACATCTACAACAATGAGAAAATGCTGCCGTCTTCTGGCAGACAGAAGAATGGCAACTCTGGAATGTCCAGCGTTAGCAGCAAATATAGAAAATCACGCTCAGCAGATTAAAAATGAAATAACAAAGTATAAAAATCAAGAGACTTCCAGGAAAAGACGAAGTCTTCTTTCGTGGTTATATAAAGTTTTAATACAAAGCAGCGAGGACGAAGCTGCACAAAATGAAATGATACATGCAACAAGAACGTCAGGATTGGTGAAACATGCTGTGGAAACATTCTCCAATATTGAACAACAAATAACAACAAGGGAAAAAGCTTTAGAAACTGCATTTAACAATATGAATGCAGAAGTTGAAAACATGGCAAGTACATTTGGAATTGTGAATAAAAACACCATTAATATATATGTTATGACCCAGTATACACACTGTAAAGAAATGCTGGAGGTCATACAGCAAAACTACGAAATAACTGTACACAAACCAACGTGGACAGAAAACGAAGTAAAAGAAGTTGTAGACGAGATAAAAGGGCAGTTGCTGGTGAACCAACAACTGCCACCAATGCCCATGAAAGAATTGTTGAAAAAAGCTAAAGTTACGGTTCATACGAAACAAGATCAATTAGTGGTGGAATATGAATTCCCCATCATCGAGAAAAACATGTATGATGAAATAAAAATTAATGTGATCCCAGACATCAAAAACAATAAAACACTGATGCTTCCAGAAGGTGATATAATTGGATTGAATATCAACGAAATGATGTTCTTTTATATTGATGAGAAGACAGCATTCAGAACACCTTTAACAGATAAAATTGATTTAGTTCATGCTACGATAGTTAGATCAGCAATCACGGACGGGGATTGCGTAACTGACATTATTTTCAAAAGAACTTCTTCAAAGGTTTGCAATACAAAACCTTTGAGGGAAAACTATGACGAATGGATTGAATTGCCTAAGAGCAATTCATTCTTATATTATTCCAACTCGTGGACAGAGGCTTTTGCATTTTGCAATGGCACAAGAATACAAGTTCCTCAAAATATGGGACTTGTACAGCTCCAACCAGGATGTTCTTTGAATACAAGAACAAAAAGAATTCATATAAACACGCACATCAAAAAGATAACCACTCATGAATTCGTTCTTGAGCAATTAGTGACAGAAGAGCCATTCGTGTCACTAGAGCTGACTGGACACCAAAATAATATAACATTAAAACCAATAGTTGATGATATGAAGCAGTTGAAAACTGACGTAGAGATCAACCTTGCTACATTAAAAAATATTCAACATCCGGCAACATTTTGGGCTTTAATTGGAGCCACAGCTGTATTAACATTTATGTTGATAGGAATAACTATTTTTCATTACCGAAAGAACAAAGTTACACCAGAGTCCTCCCCGCAACCCGACCTTGAATTAAGTTCAATTCCTGCCATAGAGTAGTAAAGAAACAGGATGTCAATTGAAAACTTTTAATAATCAATATTTTAAATTTTTTGGGAATCAAGATGGGTAAAAATTAAATAAAAATGATTTATATTATTTTGGAAATAGGTGTTTTTGGGCCGGCAGTATGTTCAATCTGAACATTTACTGTATTTATTATTTTAAACTTGCTTTATTATTATTAATAGTAGGTCAGTAGGAATTGCACTTCTTGCAAATTCTTGTAAAACATTGGCAATGAATATTTTATTTATACTTTAATTAGGGTA
>JANMZB010000869.1:0-6696 GCA_031382725.1 Sphingobacteriaceae bacterium
CCGGTAGGAGCATAAAAGAAGTCCATATATCCCCAGAACTTGTGAGGTGTACCGTATAAAGGGTCAAATCTTTTGCTTTTATCAGCTGGAGTTGCTTTTGAGCTTCCAGATAAAATATCAAATCCAGGCCCGACTGTAAACTTCCCTTTAGAATAGGTTGCAGCTGTAGTAAGGTGATAGGCATTTAATCCTTTACCGTCTCTGTCTTCTCCAAGTTGGTGATAATAAGCTGTTTGAACTGCAATTTTTCCAAATCCTGAAGCATTTCCCAGCGTATGATTAACCATTCCTCCAAAAGTAAAGCGGTCATTAGTAGCTCTCTTATCAAAGAAACGTCCCCATAATACACCGTTTCCGGGTGTAGTGACTGATTTTTTTGTGTATTGGCCAAATTCGTCTTTGAAAAAGAGGAAGGATACCTTCGTTTGATTTAACTTCTTTGCGATGTATAGGCTTAAGAAATTTTTGTAGTTCTGGTTTCCGGCATTTGAGTTTGCGGGGTTGGCAAAAGCAGGTGTGCCATTTTCTGAACTGTTTGCGTTAGGATTTCCGCCTGTAGTTAAAGGAATCATGCCCGCAGGGGTTGGTACCAGTTGACCATTTGTGTCTCTAACATAAGGAAGTACGTTACCCGGAGCATATTGTATTTCAGTAAATGCTTCGCCATTTTGGTTAAAAGCATATCCTAAATCAACCTGCCAGCCATGATGCACAGCTTTCAACAGGGCCATATCGAAGCGGCGACCTTGTTGTAACCAATCCAGGTTGCCAATTAATCTTGAATCATCATAAATTAATTCCTGACGACCGATTTTAAACGAAAGGTTATCTACTAATTTGAATTTGATTGTAGTATCTGCTTTGTTAGCTAAGATTAGGTCAGCCCAACCTTCATGCAGCATTAATTTGTTCCCATCTGCCGGGGTAATGGTCGATGCATCTTGTCCCCATACTCTTACGTCTTGTACTGATGCACCAAAACTTAAGCGGTCCCATTTGTAGCCAAAGTTTAATCTGGTTCTTTGAGATACGAAACCTGCGGGTTTAGATTCTGCAGGTGTTAAGTTTGCAAAACCATCTCTAAATTCTCCCCGGGGTCTTAATTGGCCGGATAAGGTCATCTGAGCAGTAGCCTGTACTATACAGCAACAGAGTAAGGTTGTTGTGATGATGAAGGCTTTCATGGATTTCTTTGTGATAAGTTTTCTGTACATTTGATTAAGGTTTTAATTTGTGAACGCAATTGGAACTATTTCCCCGCTGGAACTTCGACCTTCCATCGGGGTTTATTATTTATGAGCAAATTTTTGTTGAATTATAGAGCTTGAAGTACTATAAACTGAGACAAGAAATGGTGCGATATAAGTAAGGCATAGTTTTGGAATTGAAATTTCTGAGAAATGGTTGCCTAAAATCAGATTCCCCTGATTAATCAAATTTAGTATTGAGCCTACAACTATACTTACTATAAGTCCTTTCTTTAAGGTCGACTTTTCGAGTGCAATTTTTAGTCTTTCCATTTCAATCAGTTTTGTCGCGTTTGATTGTATAAATTTATTGTATTTAATGTAAATGAGTAAAAAAAATGTAATAAATCGTTAATTAATATGATTTATATAATATAAACCTCCAATTTTTTATAAAATATTAAACATTTTGCTTTCAATTATCTTCATTTTATGAAATTTGCAACACTTTTATTAATAATAATACCATTTTTATTAAATTATTATAATAATTACGAGTAAATATTGATCATTTTGGATTATAATTTCCTTTTTTAATAAAAATCTTATTAAAACTGAGTTAAAAAAACGAGATTGAATACCTCAACTTTAATTCTGCTTTTAAGATTGCACCTCAGGTTAGTGTTGTCTCATAAATTTTATTTATAGTAAGTTTGTAAGCAGGTTTATTAATATGAAGATTGATTCACTTTCCCTTAAAGCTTATACAGAAATTCGTAAGAAGATTCTCTCACAGCAAATTGCCCCAAACACCCGCCTAAAAGAAGATGAATGGGCGGTTAAACTTGAAGTAAGCCGTATGGCTATTAGAGAGGCCTTAAATAGATTACTTGGAGAAGGGTTAGTAATTGCTGGCGAAAGAGGAGGCTGTTTCGTGAAGCCTATCACTCTTGAAGATATCAAGGAAATAAGAGAACTTAGAGAAATTCTTGAAATTGGAGCCCTGCGACTGGCTAGTATTAAAATTTCGGCAGATCAAATAAAACAATTAGAACAGATCTGTGAGGATTTTACTTTAATGATCCGTCAGGGTTATTATAGCGGAGCTTGTGAAGCTGATTTGAAATTTCATGAAACATTGATTAAGTGTACTCAAAACGAAAAGTTACTCCTTATATATAGGACTAGTCATATTCCCTTATTTCATGATAAATTAGGAAAGGCGTTAATTGCCACTAACGACTATGATCTTACAGATAAAGAACACAGACAAATAGTAGAAGCGTTAAAAGCAAAAAATATCTCACTCGCAGAGGAAACCTTGTTGGCTCATTTTAAAAGAGGTTATTCAACAATCGTTGATATCGTTTGATATCTTAGGTCAATTTCATTTTCGAAAGCAAATCGCTACCTGGCTTTTGGCCAGCCAACTGCCCACCGTCAACTATAATAATTTGTCCCGTCATAAAACTGCTCTCATCACAGGCAAGGAATAAAAACAAAGGAGCAACTTCTTCAACTTTACCAGGCCGATCTAAAGGAATATACCTGTCGGCAAAGTCTTTTGTGAATTGCGGATCATCAATTTCCATCGACATAGGTGTTTGGATATAGCCCGGGCAAACACCATTTACTCTTATACCAAGATGAGCCAGCTCTAATGCCATTGTCTTAGTAAGCATAATCACCCCACCTTTCGAAGCATTGTAATGCGCATAGCCAAATTCGCCATCTAAACCGTTTTTGCTGCCCATATTTACAACTACACCCTTACCACGCTTAGCCATTAGTTTGCAAACACTTTGAGCTACAAAAAACATCCCGGTAAGGTTAATGTCAATAATGTTTTTCCATTCTTGCTCTTCGATATTTAAAAAAGGTGTTTCGTAGGCAATTCCGGCATTATTAATTAGTATATCTATAGCTTGAAGATTGTCGGCCGTAGAAATAACCTGATCGACATCTTTTTTCGAGGAAACATCAACATTATAACATTCGGCTTTAAAGCCACCTGTAGAAAGCATCGTTTTAGCTGCATCCAGACTGTCGGTATTGAAATCAAGTATAGAAATTACTGCGCCTTCTTCAGCAAATTGCCTGGCTATTTCAAATCCAATTCCCCTGGCTCCGCCGGTAATTATAACGTGCTTATTTTCAAAGCGCTTTTTTACTAAATTCATATACTATATCTGCCTTATGCAAATAAACAAAAATTTTGTTTTTAATTTTTGTAAACTAAAATATCTTATAATTGTAAACGGTATTTTATGAATAAATTATTCTTATCATGGGCAGCACTATTTGCATGCAACCTTATGTGGTCTTTGCAATTTACTTGTATTAAGCTTGTGCAAGAGCAAATAGGAGCATTTAGTACAGTGTTTATTCCAATGACACTCGCAACTATCTTTATGTTGCCCTTTGTTTATAAAAATGTAAAGGCAAATAAATCCAGAAAATTAGCCGACTTGAAAATATTTGCTTTATTGGCTTTACTAGGGCAATTTCCAGCTCAGGTTTTGTTAACGATAGGCACCCAACAATCTACCGCCAGTAATGCATCTATCATTTTCTTAACCCTGCCTATAGTTTCAGCTATAATGGCAGTAATATTTTTGAAAGAAAAGATGACCGGTTTGCGCTGGTTCAGCTTTGCGATTGCCATAATTGGTGTGGTGCTTTGTTCATCAAGAGATATAGCCAGTATGAGTTTTAGCAACCAGTATATTATTGGAAACCTGCTTATTTTCGCCGGCATTGTAGGAAGTGGATATTATAACACTATTTGCAAGAAAATCTCAGAAGATTATACCGAAATGGAGATTTTATTCTACTCTTATATTTTTCTGCTGGTACTACTATTTCCGTTTGTTTGGTATTATGAGGGAAACGTATTAATTAATATCGCATCGTTTACTACTAATACCTGGATAGGACTTATCTTATTAACCATATTCCACAATTTTCTTTCCATGATACTGTTTCTAACCGCTCTAAAAAGGCTGGAAGCGATACAAGTAGCACTTTCTAACTTCCTCATTACCTTTTTCGGTTTGCCTATTGCTGTATTTTTCTTAAATGAAAAACTCAGTAATATGGCTATTATAGGAGGGTTGCTGGTATTAGTAAGTACCATTATTATCACGGTTTGGGAATATCGACAAGCAGCTGTGCAGGAATCTATCACCGAAAGCTAATATGAAGGCATTGCGAAGTCACAAATGGTTTTACGGAGCTAACGAAACCGGCTTATTGCACAAAGGATCACTTCGGGCATCGGGCATTAACATGGATGACTACGAAGGTCAGCCAATTATTGGCATAGCCAATACCTGGAGTGAGCTGAATAACTGCAACATGAGTTTAAGAAATGTGGCAGAGGAAGTTAAAAAAGGTATTCGTGAAGCTGGAGGTATTCCATTAGAATTTCCGGTAATAACTTTGGGCGAGGAGTTGATGAAACCCACTGCAGGGTTATACAGAAATTTACTGTCGATGGATGTGGAAGAAAATATTCGCTCGTATCCCTTAGATGGTGTGGTACTTTTAGGGAATTGTGATAAAACCGTACCCGGATTATTGATGGGAGCAATTAGTGCAAACCTGCCAACAATCCAATTAAATGCAGGCCCTAAAAAAGTTGGTGTTCATAAAGGACAGCGATTAGGCAGCGGAACGGATTTGTGGAAATATTGGGATGAGCTGAGAACCGGTGGCATTGATGAGAAGGAGTGGGAGGAGATCGGTAAAGCATTAAGCTGTGGATTCGGATCGTGTAATACGATGGGAACCGCCTCTACCATGAACGGCATTATGGAGGGTTTAGGAATTATGCCGCTTGGTTTAAGCACCTTGCCTGTTGAGAGCGAAAAGCGATTTGCCATGAGTCGCGATGCCGGCAAACGCATTGTTGAAATGGTACACGAAGATCTGCGTCCGGCTGATATTTTAACCATTAGCGCATTTAAAAACGCAGTATCGGTTTGTATGGCTTTAGGTGGTTCTACAAATGCTGTTTTACATTTAACGGCTATCGCCGGAAGGCTTAACCTTTCTTTATATCCCGAAATTTTTAACGAATTAGGGGCTTTAATTCCCTGCATAGCCAATGTACAACCTGCAGGGGAAAGGCTAATCGACGAATTTGATGAAGCGGGTGGCGTACCTGCCGTTATAAAACAGTTGGGTGAATTGATTGACACCGATGTTATCACCTACACAGGCCTAAAATTATCCGAATTACTGAAAGATACTTCAGTAACAAACAAAGAAATTATAAAAGAGGTCAGTCATCCGGTAAAGGAAGCCCCAACCATTGCAATTGTAACCGGTAATTTAGCGGTAAATGGTGCAGTGATTAAAGTGGCAACCGCATCTCCGGCCTTAATGCATCACACCGGAAAAGTCATCGTATTCGAAAATTATGATGATATGCTGAACCGGATTGACGATGAAAGCTTGGAAGTGGATGCAAATTCAGTTCTGGTATTACGTTATGCCGGCCCGAAAGCGGTACCGGGTATGCCGGAGTGGGGAATGATTCCGATCCCTAAAAAGTTGAGCATGCAAGGTGTTAAAGATATGGTGCGAATAAGTGATGCGAGAATGAGCGGTACCAGTTTTGGAACGGTGATATTACATGTAGCACCGGAAGCGGCACTTGGCGGAACATTAGCTCTTGTAGAAAATGGCGATACTATTACTTTAAATATTACAGAAAAGTCCATCACTCTTAACGTAAGTGATGAGGAACTAAGTAAACGCAAAAGTTTATGGCAAGCACCTGTAAGCAGGCACAAACGCGGTTATCCGCAATTGTATATCCGTGAAGTGTTGCAAGCCAACGAAGGCTGCGACTTTGACTTTTTGAAACCAAAAGATGCATCAGAATTAGTATTTATAGAACCAATTGTGGGGAGGTCTTAATGAATCAAAACTATCAAACCATCGCATCAGAATTATTTTACCCTTCATCAAGTGTGTTGGGCGAAGGTTGTTTCTGGCATCCGCAGCGGAAAACATTTCTCTGGATAGATATTGAGGAAAAAAAAGTAAGCGAAATAGACATATCGGGTAAGCTGGTCAATAATTGGATTGTACCCCAGCGTATCGGAATGGCTGTCCCGGTACTAGAAAATCTTAATAATCTACTTGTGGCTTTGCAGAATGGTCTGGCTATTCTGGATTTAGAAACCAGTCAATTAGAGTGGTTGATGGATCTTGAAAAAGACCTTCCGGATAACAGAGCAAACGATGGTAAATGTGATAAACAGGGGAGGTTGTGGTTAGGGACAATGGGGGTTAAAGCCGAACATGAAGTAGGGTCTTTATATCGTATCCAGGGAACTGAAGCTAAAAAGATGCTTTCCAATCTTACCTGTTCGAATGGGATGGCCTGGTCGACCGACAATCGGTATTACTTTATTGATAGTCCGACCAAAAGAATTGATTCCTATTTATTTGATCCGGAAACGGGAGATATACAATTTGAAAAAACAGTAGTTGAAAT
>JANMZB010000905.1:0-1805 GCA_031382725.1 Sphingobacteriaceae bacterium
TAAATTCTACAATTAGTGTTGTCACATATAAACACGAAGGTTCAAAAAATATGGAAGCAAAAACACTGCTGTTCAAAATGATGAGATTTTACACCAATGTTTTTGAATGGAATGGTCAACAGGAAGTCTTACCAGATTCAAACGAAATTTTTCCAAATGATAAAAAAGTTATGGAAAAAATTTGGAAATACTTAGATCATGAGGATAAACTCAATTGCACTTTAGTCTGCAAAAGGTTCAACCATTTAATTTCGGAAATGGATTGTTTTTTCCTTAAAGCTAATTTAAAGTCACTAATACTAATCATTCCTAAATTGTCTCGCAATTATAGTACAGTGACATTTCAACATTATAACTGCAAAATTTTAAGTCATCCTATGAATAAAATGTATAATCAGTTGAGTGAAAGTTTAATAAACTTTACATTAGATAATTGTCAATTTGAAATGAAGACAATGTATAAAATCTTAGATAAATTTTCACTATTGGAGTCGCTACAGTTAAATGTGACTTTAAAAACTGATGCTGATTCACTAGTTTTACATGCACCAAAGTTAATGAACTTAAAAGTGTTGAAAATTAAAGTTAATGATGATATGTTGGAAGAGATTTTGGTGATGTTAAATTCTGCAATAAATCTTGAGTCCATATCATTGTTTGATGCAAAATTTGAGATTGATGTGTTTAAATACTTAAAACAATATAAAAGTTTAACATCTATAAGCTTAACAAGATGCATCATAGAGATACCATTCTACACATCAAATTTGAATTCTCTTCTCTTAGATTCCAGTGTTAAACTGCCAGATCCATCAGTAGATTTTGAAAAGTTTTATTGCTTAGAAAATTTGCGCAAACTTGAATTAATTCACGTTAATGATGAATTATTAAAAATTTTGAAATGTAAATCTGTGAAACAAATTGAAGACTTAAAAATAATTTTCAAGTCCGAACAAGACACGAAGGTAAATAATGTGTTTAAATTTTTTCTTATAAATAATGGAATCTATGAAAAATATGAATTTTGTAAAAAAATTATTAACGTTATTTCATTTCAAGTTCTATATTACAAACTTACTTTGTATTATAAAATAATAAAAATATTGGACTCTCATGGAGTTAATAAATACATAAATCATAATCAAGAAAATCTAATCATACTGTCTTTCACAAAAAATCACAAAACAGTGGAAAACTTTTCAGAATGTAAAGAAAAATTTATCATTAATGAAACAGAATATAAGAAATATTTGAATCATGTACTCAATTTATCAATTAACAATGTAAAAATAAATAATAAATAAAAACTTTATAAAACCAAATGCCAATATGATTCCTATGATCCTCTCCCCATATCTACAGACTAAATACATACTACTGTAGAATACAATCTGTTACATCGACTGTTGGACATCGATTCACCGATACCTCCAATGTACTATTACTGATGGTTTTAAATAAGAACTTTTTTTCTTACTTTTCACCTTAATAATTTTCACCTAAAAAGAAAGTCTAAGAAGAAAATGTATAAACATTCATTGAACAAACCAACTCCAAGTCACGAAAAAGTTAGATATACAGTTGGACCGATACCATCCGTTCCTGACAAAAAAATCGGTCATTGGAGGTTATCGGTACAAAGAGGCTGAGTTAATATCGATAGAACCAATATTCGTTGCCTAGTATTTTATCGGTCAATTGAGGTTATCGGTTAATGTAAGCACAAAGGATTTGAAATGCTTTACAAAAGAAATTATAAAAGAAAATCAAATCAAAAACAAACATCAACGACGAATGTGATAGCC
>JANMZB010000940.1:0-3100 GCA_031382725.1 Sphingobacteriaceae bacterium
ATAATTTTTTTTAAAAATCCATTTATATCCTCTGGCCACAAGGCCAGGGGATTTTCTATTTAGAGATGCACATAATCAAATCCACTTCCATCATCTTCCTTGCAATTTTCGTTCTATCATGCGGCAAAACCAAAAGTGAGTCGAGCGGGTTAAAGCTCAAAGAATATCATCTTAAAAACATTGCTATTGCGGATACATTGGCAAACCAATTGAAACGGGCTGTTGAAACTAATGCTCCGGCTGATAGCCTGCAAAAGATTTTTTTGGAATGCCGACTAGCATATAAGCGAACTGAGTTTTTATCGGAATATTACAGTGCAACTACGTCGAAAGCTATAAACGGCGCTCCAATAGATGACATTGAACCAGATGATCCGCACCGAATTATAGAACCATCCGGATTCCAGGTAATCGAACCCTATATCTTTCCAAAATACAACCCTTCTGATCAAACCATTTTACTAAGCGAGTTAAATACTCTTATCGCTTTCTACAAGCGTTTGAATACGGTAGCAGAAACCAGTCCGTTTACCGACGAACACCTGTTTGATGCTTGTCGTCTGGAAATATTTAGAATAATTACGCTGGGGATTTCGGGTTTTGATGCGCCAATAGCACAAAATTCGATGGAAGAAGCTAAAGCTGCCTTAGTTCCGGTTTCATATACGCTAAATCTTTATCGGGATAAGTTTAATGAAAACGATAAGGCACTTTATACCCAAACCTTAAAGCTGATTGAAAATGCATCTGCTTACTTAAGCAGTCACAAGGACTTCAACTCCTTTAACAGGATGGAATTCATTACCGGTTATGCAAATCCCTTAAGTGCAAATTTGTTAAAATGCAGTAAAGTGCTAAATATCCCTGTATTGAAAGAGTTAAGGGCATTAAAAAGTGATGCGGCCACTTTATTCGACCCAAATATTTTTGATGCTAATTTTTATACCCCGAATGAAGAAGCACATTTTACTGAAGAAAAAAAAGCACTTGGCAGTTTATTATTTTTTGATCCGGTGTTATCAGGCGACGGAAATCGGAGTTGCGTATCATGCCATCAGCCTGGCAAAGCCTTTACTGATGGTATGCCCAAAAACAAAGCAATTAGCGGAAACAAGCTAGTTAAACGAAATACGCCTACCATTTTAAATGCCGGCTTACAAGCCTCGTTATTTTACGATAGCCGGGTATCTTTTTTAGAAGATCAGGCAACCGCGGTAATTACTAATGCCGATGAGATGCACGGTTCCTTAGATGCGGCGGTGATAAAACTTAAGCAGAGCAAAGAATACTCTTCCCTATTCAAAAAAGCATATCCAAAAGCCAAAGATCCGGTTACCGATTACAATTTAAGAAACTCAATTGCTTCTTACATCCGTTCGCTGACTAGCCTTGATTCAAAGTTTGATAAATATGTGAGAGGAGATAAAAGTCAGCTTAACAATCAGGAAATTAAGGGTTTCAATTTATATATGGGAAAAGCAAAGTGCGGAACCTGCCACTTTACGCCTTTATTTAACGGAACAATTCCACCTGCATACATCAAGACCGAATCGGAAGTCATCGGGGTTCCGCTCTCAGCAACCGCAAAAGTAATAGATACCGACAGAGGAAGATTTACAAATCGGCAACTTGCTTTGCATGACAATTCCTTCAGAACTCCAACGGTAAGAAATATTGCCTTAACCTCGCCTTATATGCACAACGGCATTTATAACCGCTTAGAAGAAGTAATGGATTTTTATAACGATGGCGGTGGATCCGGACTTGGAATTGAACTAGAAAACCAAACTCTACCTTTTGATGAATTGAAACTTAGTGCTGAAGAAAAGACAGATATTATTTCCTTTTTGAAAACACTTACTGATAATTCAAAAGCGGGAGATATTCCGAAAGAACTTCCGGCTTTGGATGCAGGAAATAAAAGAAGACTGGTTAAGATTATTTATTAGATGGCTCTACCAAATCGCTCACAATCTTAGCCGATAATAGCGCCAAAGGAATTCCTCCACCAGGGTGAACACTGCCACCAGCAAAATACAGCCCTTTCAATTTCGAGGAGAAATTGGGATGACGCAAAAATGCCGCGAACTGATTGTTAGAACTGGTTCCGTATAATGAGCCTTGATAAGAAGATGTTTTAGATTCTATTGTTCGTGGATCGAGAATTTCTTCGGCTTCGATTAAAGGCTCAATATCTTTTTGCAAAAGCCTTGATAATTTTTTCAGAATATTCTTTCTTGCTTCCGCGATTAATTCATCCCAATCCTGACCGGTATTTGCTGGAACGTTAATCATCACAAACCAATTCTCGCAACCTTTAGGTGCATCATCTGCTTTGAATTTTGAGCTTATGTTTAGGTAAACCGTTGGGTCATGATAAATGGTTTTTTTATTCCAAAGCGTATTAAACTCCTCTTCATAATTATTACTGAAGAAAATATTATGCAAATCAAGTTCGCCGAATACCGATTTTAATCCCCAATAAAATATAAGCGCTGAGCTGCTTCTTTCTTGGTTTAACGTTCGCTCTGGTACAGGATGATCGGGCAAAAGCTTTTTGTAAGTAAACCAGGCATCCATATTCGATACCACAACAGAAGCAGGGTTCACAACTCCGTTCACCCTTACGGCTTGGACAGTTTTTTTGTCGACAATAATTTCTTCAGCTTTTGTGTTATAAAGAAACTGCACCCCACAGCTTTCAGCCAGTTTCACAAGGCTGGTAGTAATTTCATACATCCCTCCTTTCGGGAAATATGCACCATAATGATATTCCAGATGGGGAATTACGTTTAATGTGGCCGGAGCCTTATATGGATTTGATCCATTATAAGTAGCATAGCGATTAAATAGCTGAACCGTTCGTTTATCCTTAAAAAAAGACTGGTTCGCGGCGTTCATACTCCGCATCGAATCAATCTGAGCAATCTGTAAAAGTGATTTTAACGTATCGGTATTTAAATAGGTCTTAAGCTGATGTAATGATTTTTCCAGGAAAATATGGTTGGTAATAGAATAGATCTTTTCACTTTTTTGAAGGAAGTTTTTTACAGACGCAGCCGAATCGACAGTTTTAGAAGCGATTTCTTCAGCGAATTTT
>JANMZB010000947.1:0-3120 GCA_031382725.1 Sphingobacteriaceae bacterium
ATTGAAAAATTAAAAGGTCTTACCACGAAAAATGGTATAGAGAATCTTAAAAATAGTGAAATCCAAATAGGCGACTTGGAAGGTTTTGGCATTCCTTTTTTCTCCAGCTCAAATGAGAATACAGCTCACGTATTTTATGAATGTATTGATTCTAAGGAAAGAAATGTAAAAATTAAAATTTCTCTGGAAAGAGTAGTAACGGGTTTCTTTGCTGGAAAAAAAGACAAATGGCTTGTTTCTTCTGTAGCCCATTATAATAGCTTACTGGATAGTATACACACCAACTGAATTAGAGCGAACTGATGCGGTTCATGTAGCCTCTTTTATTAGTTCGAAGGGAGTATATGATGTTTTGAATCAAGTTATACTTTGTGAAATATTGCTTGTTGAAAATAGAACTATATAAGGCTTACCTTTAACTGAATTAATCTCAAAAACCTAATTGCCTACTTATCCGGGTCAATAATATTTCTTCTGTAAAAGGCTTTTCTATAACATCATTAGCCCCATGCTCATTGATTATATTGTATATATTTTCAATACTTGAGACCATTAATATCGGAATAAATGAAGTTTTGGGATTACTCCTGATTAGTTTACATAAATCACGTCCATCAACCTCTCCTATGTGAACATCCAATAAGATTAAATCAGGAGAACTTTGTTCAATAGTTGTAAATATATCTTGACCATGACAACAGGTATCCACAGTATATCCGGCATTAGTTAATAGGAAAGTAATTGTATCTCGAATGTCTATATCATCATCTATAAGAAGTATCTTTTTCCCCATTTTACTAATCTTGCCAGAAATTATGTAATTGTAATTTTTTATAACAAAAGCAGTGTGATTTTGTTGCAGGCACAACAAAAAAAAACAATTGCCAAGATGGGGTATCTGAAATCAACGCAGATTTATCATTTGATGTAGCCCGTTCTATGATTATCATTTCTTATGTATAAATGTTATACACTTTGAAACTTTCCAAAAGTTAGTAGCAACTTAAATCATAAATAAAAGTACCACATGTAACACAAAGTTAATTGCTAATATATTTGGTAGATACCAATATTTGTAGTATCTTTATTCGTAGATTAAAAGTAACACACTATGAAGGTTAAATACAACAGAGTTTCAACATTACAACAATCAGGTTTACGTTTTACCGAAGATAAGGAGAAGTATGATTTGGTATTGTTAGATAGAACTTCTGGTTCGATAGCACTTAAAGATAGACCAAAAGGTAAAATCTTATTTGATTTAATTAAAAATGATAAAGTGACTGAACTTGTAATTGAGGAGTTCAGCAGAATTGGAAGAAATACTGGAGACGTTATTAATAATCTAATATGGTTAGAAGAAAAAAAAGTGAACGTAGTAGTTAGAAATATAGGTTTACAATCCAGACCAAATGGAAAAAAGAACCCGGTTTGGGATTTAATTTCAACAATTTTGAGTGGAATTTACGCTATGGAAAACGAAAACATTAAAGAAAGGACAAAAATAGGCCGTTTAGTATACGTTCAAAATGGTGGCACACTTGGACGACCTACTGGCACAAATGAATCAGACCTTAATTTTATTAAAAAAGAAAAATCTCAACAAATTATTAAAGGATTAAAAAAAGGTTTAACTGTCCGGGAAGTTAGTGCGGTTACGGGAGCATCCACACGTACGGTTCAAAAGGTTAAAGCATTAGCTTTAAATTAATAGCTAGTGTTGCTCACTTTTGATAAGGAACAACTCCTCGTTGTCCATGAAAAATTTTACTGCAACACTAATATTTTAATTTTCTAAAAGCTTACTTGGTTCTATCTCCAGAGCCTTAGCTATTGAAAATATCACCGATACGCTAGTATTGATTAACCCTCTTTCAATTCGGCTTATCTGGCTATATTCGATTCCGGTAGTATTAGCTAAAACTTCCATAGTCATATCCTTTTCAGTTCTATACTTCCTTACGTTTTTTGCAAGAATTCCAATAGCTTTTATATCCCGATGCTGTGGCACATGCCAAAGCTTATAGTATTTTTTATTTTGACTTGTGGCAAATTTGCCTTATAATTGAAGAGCCTAAAATTTATATTCAATGAAAAAGTTATTCTTAAATGCTTGCTTCTTAGCCATGTTTAGTGCAATTACTGCATGTAATTACTTTACCGATGACAGGAAAATTCAGCAAGAAGTTGCAAAAGCATTAGCAGAACAAGAAAAAAACCAAAAAGCTAAGGACGAAGCTTCCAGAGACGAAATGAAGCGAATAGCACATGATGAGGCGGTTAGGGTTGCAGGTGAAAGACAAGCTCTTGAAGATAGAGTAACCCGAAGCATGGCTGGATATTAATTTTGCAAACCACTTTTAAAAATTCAATGAAAAAATTTTATTATTTGATATTGGTGGCTATAGTGGCATTCAATACATCATGTAAAGAAAATAAGTACACAGCAATAGAACAGGAGAGTGAAGGTTTACGGGCTGCTAAAGGAAAAAATGGCAAATGGGGTTTTATTGATTCTAAAGAGCAAGAGGTTATCACGCTTAAATACGATTATGTTGGGCATTTCCAAGAAGGTTTTGCAAAAGTTGGAGTAAATGGAATCTTAGGAATAATAGATAAGTCTGGCAAAACAATTATCCCGATAAAAGAATATACTTCGATTTATTTTGATGGTACGTTCCCGGTAGTAGCTTCTAATAATTGTTGCAGTGGTGTAGTTGATAAGAACGGTAATGAAATAGTTCCATTTAAGTATGATGAAATTGGTGAACATAACACCATTAGAATGATACCCAACACTGATTTGTTAAAAGTTAAAACTGATGCTGGTTACGGTCTTGTAAATCTTTCAGGTGAAGAAATAGTATACCCAAGATACGATGGAATTGAAGAATGCAAAGATGGACTGATTTGGATTTACGAAAAATGGGGAGATTTAGGAAAACGTTACGGCTTAATTGATATTTCTGGAAATGAGATTATCTACCCCAAATATGAAAAGATTTATGGATTTAATGAAGACGGACTATGCAGGGTCTCAAATTATAGCCCAACTGGTGACGGCTGGAAAAAGGAACTTACTGGATATGTTGATAGAAATGGCTTGGAGGTTATTCATTG
>JANMZB010000102.1:0-6258 GCA_031382725.1 Sphingobacteriaceae bacterium
ATTGTCACTGCAATATACCTGTTTTGCTTACCGGGATCTAAGTGGTGCTATAGGTTACACAATACTCAACGTCAGTCTGACCTTCAACAAGGACCCAGCATAGAGTTAGTAGCCCTTCAGTACTGCGCTAGAGTTCCTCAACGGTTCGTATATACAACGTGCATACAGATCCCACTGATACCAACAGACGTACCGCAGCGACAGTGACGCTTTCATCTTCATTTTTCCTTTGGATTTCGGCACCTCTCAGCTCAACGCCTGACGTACCGCAGTGCCAGTGACACTTCCTCCTTCATTTTTCCTACTTGAATCTACCTGCTTCCATGTCTTCCATCATGACGCCCCCAGTTCTTCCACCTGTCGAGGTCTTGGCTCTCAACCATGTCCTGGAAAATGTCCTAAACATTTCTACTGAATCCGAAGTGCATTCTGCCTTCAAAGAGTTCTGGATCTTCACCATTCATGACCTCATGAGCCTTCAACCGCATGAGCTTCTCAACATTATCTACAGTCATTCTTCCACTGATGATTCTGGTAACCGCCTTGAACGCCAATGCCGTTTCCCAGCCATGCTTGTTCGCAACATTGAGCTTCTACAACAGTGGTACCGTGAGGCAGCTGGAACATACGACATCCGCATTTGGTTTAACCTCAATGAGTCTGCATTCACTATATGGAAACAACTCATCTTCCAAGGAGCCACTACTACAACTGTAGATGATACGCCTCCAGAGGATACCGATGGCATTACACACCTATTGCCAACTCCAACTATGCAATCTGAGGCTACCATGTTACTACGCAGCATCAAGCGCAGTCCGTCAGACTACAACAAGTTCAAAGATGACAGCCGCTGGAAACAGTGGAACCGACACCTCAAAGCTACTGCCAACAGTCATGGTCTTGGCCACATCCTTATGCCTTCCTACATCCCACCTGATGACGCTGCACTTGAACTATTTAATTATCAGAACACTTTCATGTACAGT
Organism: Sphingobacteriaceae bacterium; assembly: GCA_031382725.1. GTDB lineage: Bacteria > Bacteroidota > Bacteroidia > Sphingobacteriales > Sphingobacteriaceae > Paradesertivirga. Next base: position 990 of record JANMZB010000102.1, read on the forward strand.
GTGTTTGAGTCCTGCCTTCAGACAACCAAAAGTCGCCACATTGTTCAAACGTACGAAAATGCCGCCGATGCGCAGCTTGTCTATGCTGGCCTACTACATGTTTATGAAGAAGACCTTTCTACATCGCTTCTTGCTACGGACCTACGCTCTGAGCTCACACTCCTCCGCTTTGATGATAAGTGGAAAAAGACTACTGAACTTTTCCTTCTTTACTGGCAATCTAAAGTTCTTGAGCTTGAGCAACTTGAAGACAAAGCCGTCGACGATTCCACCAAACGTCTCTGGCTTACTGCAACCCTGTCTACCAAATCACACATGGCTAATTGTCTTACTCAAGCTAAGGTCACTGAAATGACGCTACTTGGTATGAATCCTGCTGGCGCACAACACATGCCATGGGAGAGTTTCTACAACCTGATTCTGGCACATGCTAAACTACATGACCATTCTTCAGCCTCCATTACTAAAACCAAACGTGATGCCAACATCCATGAACGTGGTGGTGGTGGACGCAGAGGTGGTGGTGGTCGCGGACAGCCAAATGCCGGACGTGGATCTGGTGGATCCGGGCGTCCGCCCCGTACCGACTACATTTTCACCACTGTCACTGGTCCCAACATGCCCATGAAGCCTAACATGAAGTTTAAGCCAGAGGAATGGAACAAACTCACTGCTGAACAGAAGTCCCAACTTCGCGTCGTAAAGAATCTTCCACCTCGACTACCTAAAGCGCCACCTCCTGTACAAGTTCATGCGACGCAAGTCTCTCATGTCCCTGCACCTGATACACCTATTTCTAGTGTTCCAGAGCCTCCAGCATCACACCTACGACAAGTCTTGTCCAACCGCAATGTTCGTACTCAAGCCAGTGATGACAACCATGTGACCATCAATGGACAGACATATCAACGTATCACCAACACTGTCAACGTGTCCTACCAGCTTCAGAATGCTGCTCGTCACACTCACCAAGGTTCCCTCATTGATGGCGGTGCTAATGGTGGTATGAGTGGTAATGATGTTCGCGTACTTGAGCACACTTTACATCATGCTGATGTATCTGGTCTCGCCGAACATGCTGTGACTGACCTTCCCATCGTCACCGCTGCTGGCGTTCTAAATTCCTCGCAAGGTAACATCATTGGAATCTTTCATCAGTACGCACACCTTGGTACTGGTAAAACGATCCATTCTTCGAATCAAATGCGACATTTTGGACTTGATATTTGCGACATTCCCCGTAATCTCCGTGGTCAACAACGCATCCACCATCCTGATGGATATGTCATCCCACTATCGATACGTAATGGCCTACCATACATGGATATGCATCCTCCTACAGATCTTGAACTTGAGACCTACCCTCATGTATTTTTCACGTCTGATATTACATGGGATCCCAGCAATCTTGACCAAGAATACCTCGTTGAAGACCTTGACCTAAGTCATGATGATCAGGTCCCATCCTTTGGTCAACTTGAAGTAAACAACTATGGGGAGTTTCATATCCGTGAGTGTGCTACTCATATCACCTCTACCACCACAACAGAGACTTCTGCTGCGGATTTTGAGGAATACATCGATAACACGCTCATCCTAGTTCACCTCAACAATGTTACTCCTGTTCAACATGATTTCAACCGTCTTAAACCAAACTTTGGCTTCGTACCAACCAAACGTATTCAAAAGACCATCGAACACACCACTCAGTTTTGTCGTCTCGATGCACGTCTACCTTTACGGAAGCACTTCAAATCACGTTTCCCGGCTGCCAATGTCCCTCGTCGGAACGAAATTGTCGCCACTGATACATTCTTCTCCGATGTCGCTGCACATGATGATGGTATCCTTGGACATGGCGGCGCAACTATGGTTCAACTTTACTGTGGTACATCTAGCCTACTCACTGCTATCTTCCCCAAGAAGAATGAATCTGAGATGCCTGGCACCCTGCTTGACTTTATACGCAAACTTGGAGCACCCAATGGCCTCTTTAGCGACAATGCTAAAGTTCAGATTGGTAAAACCGTTCAGTCCATCCTAAGAATGTACTGTATCGATGACATGCAAAGTGAACCTCATCATCAACATCAAAATCCTGCTGAACGTCGGATCCAAGATGTGAAGAAAGTGAGCAACCAAATTATGGATAGAACCGGTACACCTGCTGTTTATTGGTTACTTTCCCTTCTCCATACTACCTACATCCTCAACCGACTCTCGACTGAAAGTCTGGATTGGCTTACTCCCTACGAGAAAGCCCTTGGACAGAAACCCGACATCTCCGCCATCCTCGCATTCCGTTGGTGGGAACCCGTTTACTACTCCCATACTGATTCCTCCTACCCCAACACTAAAGAATGCCTTGCCCGTATTGTCGGTATCGCTGAACACCAGGGCGACGCCATGACATGGCTCCTCCTTGACGATGTCAGCAAGAAAGTGGTCTGTCGATCTGCTGTTCGCACTGCACTCGACCCCACCACCCCTAACCTACGCGCTGAACAGCCGCTACTCGATGGTAATCTCAGCTCTGACGTAGGGGAGATACATATGCCCATCCACTCTGTTAGTGATTTAACTGGTCAACAAGATACGACTTCACTGAAATTACCTCGATTTTCACCTGAAGAACTTACTGGCTTAACATTCACACGAGAACTAGATGACGGGAAAACATACAGCGCTAAGATTGTTCAAAAGATACTTGACAACGATGCTGCAAATCATGAGAAGATCAAATTCTTGGTACGAGTCGGTGATGGGGAGTTTGATGAGATTATTTCCTACAACGAACTGTCAAACATTGTTGAGGAACAACATGAACGACAGATTGACAACCCTGAAACTGCTTGGACATTCAACGCAATTAAGAACCACCAAGGACCTATCTCATCCACTCATGTTGACTACAAAGGATCTTCCTATAATGTCTTAGTTGAATGGGAAGATGGATCAGAGACCTACGAACCTCTTGACATCATCATCAAAGATGATCCGCTATCCGTTGCAAACTACGCCTTAGAAAACAACCTTCTGGATACTCCTGGTTGGAAACGCCTGAAGCATGTTGCCAAAGGTCGACAGCGTCTCAACCGAATGATCCAGCAAACGAAGGTCAATCGTCCACAAAAGGGAAAGGTATACAGTTTTGGTATTCTTGTCCCAAGAAATGTGAAACAGGCGTTTGAACTTGACAAGGCTAATGGTAACACTCTTTGGAAGGATGCAATGACAAAGGAAATTGACAACATCCAAGCCTACAACACCTTCAAAGACATGGGAAAAGTCAACTTTGTCGATGGCTACAAGAAGATCATCGTGCATTTTGTCTTTGCTGTTAAACACGACCTACGTCACAAAGCACGACTTGTCGCTGGAGGACACCTGACCGAGCCTACCATGGAAGGATCCTACTCAAGTGTTGTCAGCCTACGCAGCTTACGTATCTGCCTGGTTGCAGCTGAGCTCAACGGACTGAAGACTATGGTTGGAGACATCTCCTCTGCCTACCTTGAAGCCTACACGAAAGAAAAGGTTTGCTTCACTGCTGGTCCTGAATTTGGTATACTTGAAGGACACACCTTCATTATTGAGAGAGCCCTCTACGGTCTACGTACATCTGGAGCCAGCTGGCACCAACGTTTCTCTGATACCCTACGAGACTTAAAATTCAAACCGTGTTTAGCCGATAACGATGTTTGGATAAAGGATTGTCTCACCCACTACGAGTATGTATGCGTCTACGTCGACGACATCATGCACATGTCTACCAACCCTCAGCTACTGTTTGATTCCCTGAAAGAGAAATATGGATACAACCTAGCAGGAGTTGGAGAGCCTTCTTATCATCTAGGAGGTAACTTTGACAGAGATGACGACGGTACCCTAGCATGGGGAGCCCAAGCCTACATCAAGAAAATGATAGCCAACTACACCCAACTCTTCGGTACGGTACCTAAGGAATACTCATCACCAATGGAAGAAGGAGATCATCCAGAACTTGACCTCACACCTGAGCTTGATCAGGACGGCATTCGACTCTACCAATCTCTCATTGGTGCACTTCAGTGGGCAGTCACGCTTGGACGCTTCGATATTTTGGTCGGAGTTACTACCATGTCTAGCTTTCGTGTCGCCCCACGCCAAGGACATATTGATCGCCTACAACGCATGTACGGATACCTCAAACGTCAACCTGATGGAGCTATCAGGTTCAGGACAGGAATTCCTGACCATGAATCCCGTGGCGCGCCAGTCACGTATAACTGGATTAATTCTATCTATGGTCCCAACGACGAAGAGCTTCCAGACAACATGCCTACACCTCGTGGAAAGCCATTTCGCACAACTACGTATGAAGATGCCAACCTAATGCACTGTCTCGTAACCGGACGCTCCATGTCTGGTATCATCCACTTAGTGAATCAGACTCCAGTCCAGTGGTTCTGTAAGAAGCAGAACGTGGTAGAAACAGCTACATATGGCTCTGAGTTCATGGTTGCCCGTCAGGCAACAGAACAGATTATGGACCTCCGTTATACCCTCCGTATGATGGGAATTCCAATCGATGGTCCAGCTTGGATGTTTGGAGATAATCAAAGTGTTATCACCTCTTCCAACATTCCACATTCCAACCTCAACAAACGTCACAACGCTTTATCATACCACCGTGTCCGAGAAGCAATTTCGGCTAAGATCCTATATTTCATCCATATTGACGGTAAACTGAATCCTAGTGACATCCTTACCAAGTTTCTCAGCTGGGCAAAATTTTGGCCCCTTATCCAACCTATGTTATTTTGGAAAGGAGAAACGGTTAAAGATTCTAATCCCAACTTACCCATCACCCAAATCATCGCAGCAATCAAGGATGGTACACCTTCCGATCTAAGGGGAGTGACAAGTACAAATCGAGTTAGCTCGTCTGGTGTTCCCACAAAGCTCAAGGTTGTCCAACTAGAACATGCTGAAAGTTTGGGAGCAAATGCTCCAAAGGGAAAGAAGTTAGAAGCAAATCAAATTAGTGCAAAGCAACAGGCGATACCGCTAGATAAAGATATAAAGGGTTCACTTATTCCACGTCACGAGAATAATCCCTGTCTGTCAGTGGTAGCCACCCATGGACTCAATAAGAATTCTGAGAATTCTGACCACGACCTAAAAGATACCATTAGCGTGGAATCCTACAAAGAAGCTGTTGAATCCTACGCAGATGGTACTTGGCAAATTGTCAAATCGAAGAAATCTCATAATTGAGAAATCACTT
>JANMZB010000197.1:0-1184 GCA_031382725.1 Sphingobacteriaceae bacterium
GACGAAGACACCGAAGAAGGTGGCGGCGATGTTTGGGCGGAAGTGAATCGGGAAGCTCGTGTCACCCTCCGTGCACAACTTGCGGCCATCGACAAAGAAGCACAGGACTCTGAAGATGAGTACCAGAAGCTCCGTGCAGACACTCTGGCCAAGCGCAAACGTAATTGACAATTGCCACTGGTATCGTTCGTGGGTAACTTTAATAGTTTACATTTTATACCACCACATACCAGTGTCTCCTTGCCTGATAGAGTCGTTGCCTCTGTCTCTCAGTGTACTACCACTTTGTCATCTCTCTCTCCTTCTTCCTTGCCATGTGAACTTGATTCTCATGCCGACACATCCGTTGCCGGTTCTAACTTCGTACCGTTAGAAGACCCCACGCGTTTCGTAGACGTCCATGGTTACTCACCAGAACTCACCCCTCTACGTGGTATTCCAATTACCACTGCCGGTACTGTCTGGATTGACCCACGCAATGGTCAATCCTATCTCCTCGTATTACACGAGTGTATTTACTTTGGTGCTCGCTTGCACCACTCGCTCCTTTGTCCAAATCAACTTCGTCATAATGGTTTACAGGTTGATGATACCCCGACACAATTTGACTCGCGCAGCTCGCATTCTATATACGATGCCATGCATAAATTACGAATACCATTGTGCCTCCGTGGTGTTGTTTCGTACTTCGACACTCATCCTCCTTCACCATCAGACCTTATTGATTTACCCCGCGTGGAACTTACGTCTCCCGCCGACTGGGGTTTCTCTGCTTCCAGCCTAGCAGAACAAGAAGCAAAACAAACTGTTGGCATGTCCGCTGTCGCTTCTAACCCGGTTCATGCTCTCAATGAAGAATGGGTTCCCACCCCCGATCGGGTGGCCATTACCATCCTGGCTAGCACTACCGCGCTAGTGGAAACCATTGATGACCAAGCTTTGTACCAGCGTATGATTGCCACCGTCCATGTCACCCCTTCCGATGACAACATAAACATTGCATCCGTTAATCTGATTGACTCCCCTCTTCCCAATGAACCAACACTCCTCCCCATGTCCGGTGCTCGTTACCTCTCCTCCCTCACCACCGCGGAACGGCGTTCGGCCATTACTCCCGAAATATTGGCCAAACGGTGGGGAATTGGGTTAAACACCGCGGCAGAAACATTACAACATACCACGCA
>JANMZB010000246.1:0-1062 GCA_031382725.1 Sphingobacteriaceae bacterium
AGAATGTCAACAGAGGTAGAGAAGTCCGTGAAGGTTATTCCGTTTACTGAGAAGAGTGTATGGCGTATCTGGTCGAAGCAGTTTTTGGCAAGGGCATATAACAAGGGTTATCGCGAAATTTTACTGGGAAAGGATCTACCACCACGCAAGGCTGACTACGACAGCATTGATTCAAGCACTAAGGAAGGAAAGGAATTGCTAAGATTTTAAAAAGGGAAATGACTCTGCTTATACAGATTTGATTATGAGCTTCAGTGACATTGTTAATTTTTGACTGGTGGATGAAGCAACATCAACAGAGTTACCAGATGGAGATGCAGCTATGGCATGGAAGAATTTGGTCAACCGTCATGACCCCAAGACTACGTCAAATAAAGTGCAATTAAAATTGGAGTTCAATTCCAGCAAGTTGGGTGATTCTAAGAAGGATCCAGAGGTTTGGATTGCAAATTTGGAGGTCATCCGGACAAAACTACGTTATATGGATTATGTTATCTCGGATGAAGACATGATGATTCAGATTATCAACAACTTAACAAAAGAATATGAAGCTATTACAGATCAGCTAGAAACAGAGATGGACAATCCCAACAATGATTTGACCCTTACAGACATCAAGAACCGATTGAGAAACAAGTTTAACAAGATGAAGAAGAACGTTAAAGCTAAGAATCCCGAATCGGAAAATGAGGAAACAGCATTATTTGCAGGAAAATTCAAGGGCCAATGCAATCACTGTGGGAAATATGGACATAAAGGATCAGAATGTAAAGACAAGACTTCAAATCAACATCAAGATCACAAAAGGGATAATGGGAATCGATTTGGAAATGAGGATGCAAAGAAAACTCCAAATTCTGATGACAGTTGCAAGTACTGTAAAAAGAAGGGACACACGATAGGAGAATGCCGTAAACGTATTGCAAATGAACAGAGAAGGAATGAACAAGCAAGCGCAGCTGAACACAAGAAAAACCAAGATCGCACGAGCGAACACGTCCTCGTAGCTACACATGAAGTTGCAACCTACTCAGGTACTCAGGCGAATCGGTTTGCTTGGAT
>JANMZB010000264.1:0-1233 GCA_031382725.1 Sphingobacteriaceae bacterium
TGATAAACTGTTCAAATCTCATTAACAACAACAACAAAAGAGGGAAAAACTTCGTTAAAACAATCAAACTAAAATTATACACTGCGTTACGCTATCAATAATAAATACTACTTGTACGATTACGCCATCCATCGAATTCGATGGTGTAACATGGTACATATCGAGGAAGAAAAATCGTATGTACCAGTATGGTACTAAACGAATGATAAAAAACTCCATGGGGTAAAATTCCACATAACGGGTACTCATCAAAGTACCATATTATACAGGAAGATTGAAACAGTCCCCTCAATGTGGCACCAAGGTACCACATTGTTCTCGATATCTTCTGTTATTTTTCACCGATATAAAATACTTGAACAACACCGAAAATGTGCATCTTTATTCAGAAACTTGGTTAACACATCACTGCAATTCTCTTTACCTGATTCATGCTGTAGTCGAATTGCTTTCATTGCTACACATTCTCTTACTTTATGATAAGCAATCGAATTGTGCTTTTTGGTTAAAGTTGATTCTGGGTGAGTAACATTTACAACCACACTGTTATTGTCACAAAAACCATTTGTTGGACCGTCTATCTCAATGCCAAACATACGTAACTTATATCGTAAACTCTCATTCATCTCCACTGCAATCCTTAGTGCCACAAATTCTGATCCAAATGTGGAACTTTCAATAGTATTTTGTCTTTTAGAATACCATGTAACTGGAGTTCCATTAAGGAAGAAAATAAAACCAGTTGTAGAACGTCGTGTCTTTATATCTGTAGCATGCGCTGCATCACAAAACATGTTGATTTGTATTGGTTTACCACGAGGTGGTGGCATATCCAAGGGTAATATCTCTCCATTGATATCTGGATAAAACCGGCTCCAATCCTTTGACGTCCACTCATAATGACTCCAGTCTCTTGGTTCAGGATCAACTACTAATTTGGAACGATAGTGCTTCTTCACATAACCAAATGCTCGAACTACTGCTGTTAAATGACCCTCTCTTGGCACCACTGAAAACTTTGCCATTGTACTTGCAAAATGTGATAAATCAATTCGTCCAAGTTCAACTAACCAACGTAGTATACCAATATAGCTTTGATATAAAGCAGTCCCCTCTTCATCTAAAAACTCACTTGTATCAACTTCAGGATGAAAATCCGTAGGTGCTGGCGTATCCAATCTACTTTTTGAAAATATCGTATCTAGCTTCCCAAAACGTTCTTCAACAATAGGA
>JANMZB010000337.1:0-16762 GCA_031382725.1 Sphingobacteriaceae bacterium
TTCCCGTTGCAAGTACCTGAGCAAAACTTTCTACGGTTTGATGCTCAAAAACTTTTCTTAAATCTATATTGATTTCAAATTCTTTATATACCCTGGCAATCAGTTTGGCTGCTGATAAACTATTACCCCCTAAATCAAAGAAATTATCAGCAATGCCAATATCATTGTGCTTTAAAACGTCAGTCCATAGTTTCACCAGTCTCTCTTCCAATTCATTACGGGGAGCCAAGTAAATTCCTGCATTTTTAAGCGAAAGACCTTTATAATAGGGCAAGGCCATTTTATCTATTTTCCCTGTTGGTGATAAAGGCATTTTATCTATAACCACAAAATGGTCTGGAACCATATAATCTGGTAATAGCTTTGACAGATAGGCTCTTACTTCTTTTAGATCTACCGTTCTATTTTCTGTTAAGTATGCTACCAGAGCCTCTTCTTCATTTTCATTAGAACAATTGTTTTTTAGTGATGAAGCTTCTCGAGCCTTTTTTGATATTAATACCGTAGCTTCCCTGATTTCGTCATATTGAAGCAGAGTTTGTTCTACTTCACCTAATTCAATACGATATCCGCGTAATTTAACCTGATCGTCCTTCCTTCCAATAAACTCAATATTTCCATCAGGCTGCCAACGTCCGATATCTCCCGTACTATACAACCTTTCTCCCGGAATAGAGGAGCTTTCTATGAATGCAGCCTTGTTTAAATCAACCTGATTTATGTAACCTGTTGCTAAACCAATACCTGCAACATATATATCACCAGCAATACCTATCGTTTGTATGGAAAGAGTTTCATCTAAAATAAAAAGTTTATAGTTGGGCAAAGGCCTTCCGATAGACGGAGAATACGTTAATGGAAAATTTATTTTATAGAAGGTTGCATTTACACAAACTTCAGTAGGCCCATAAGTATTGTATAGCTGGCTGCCTTGAAAAGTATGGTACATTTTATTGGCCAATTCCTTTGAAAGGGTATCACCACCAGATGAAATACAGCTAAGGCTATCCAATTTTTGCAATTCATGTGTATCCTGCCCCATAATTTCATTCCACAGAGTAGGGACGGCATGCATTACATTAATCTTCTCATCCTTAATATATTGAAGAAGTTGAGGGATGTTCCGTATATCTTCAACCAGATGTAACACAGAACCTGAAGTTAAGGGAATAAATATTTGCTTGATTGAAGCATCAAATGATATGGAAGAAGTTAAGATATATTTCCACTCCTTTTTAACCTTAAATTCTTGTTTAAGGCCTTCAATCAAATTACTTATACTTTTATGCAGAATTTTTACTCCTTTGGGAGAACCTGTTGATCCTGAAGTGTAAATAACATAAGCCAGATCTGAAGGAGTAATGACGTTTACAATGTGCTCTATTTCAGTTTTTGTTTCCAGTAAATTATCAAACGATATACACTCATATTCTGCTGGGCTTTCTATCTTATAATCAATTGTTTTAACAACAACGGAAACTGAGGCATCTTTAAGAATATATTTAATTCTGTGAATTGGATAATGTCTATCCAAAGGAAGATAGGCAGCCCCTGCTTTTAATATTCCAAGAATACTAATGATCAGTTTTTCTGAATGATCAGATATCAGCCCTATTATCTCATTGGGCTTTACATTATAATTATATCTTAATGAATGGGCTATCTGACTTGACAACCTATCTAGCTCCTGATAAGTTAAAACCTTTTCATTGTATACAACAGCAGTTAAATCTGGCGTTCTTTTAACCTGAGCTTCAAATAATTCTGTTAATGAAGTTTCATACAGGTTATCGGCTAAAGCATTGGCATTAAAATGCAAAATTTGTTGCTTTTCAGCCTCAGGTATAACATCTACTTCATTTACCAGCGTACTTAGGTTATTAAGATATTCTATAACTTTTAATGAATGAGATTTAAAGTTACTTATGAAAAATTCTTCATAAACTTCTGAATTGTATTTTATAGATATATCTATTTTATTATCAACCCTTTTTAACCAAATTACAAGGTCATATTTACTGATATCACTTATTTCTCTATGGATTTCATTAGAAATAATCAGGACGTTAGAAAATATAGATCGGCCTTCTAAAGAGTTATCCAGCAATTGCAGGGGAAAATTTTGGTAATTATAACAGTCTTTAACAGTCTCCCGAACGTTGTTCAAATGATCTCTTAAAGTATCTTGAGATTTTATTGTTAAAGGTATTGACACTATCTCATCATGAAGCTGACTTAAATCTTCATGATGATTTAATGGGGTAGCAATTACGATCTTAGATTCTGTTGTATACTTTTTTAATAAAAGTGCAAATACAGCCAGAAAACACACATAGATACCTGTATCTTTCTCTTGTACTAATTTATATATAGGATGTGCAGCGGTGTATTCAATAGTATAAGAAGTCTCTTGAAAGGATTTTTGGGAGGTAGCTGCTTTTTGATAGAAGCTAAAGCCCTTCTGAAAATTGGAAAGAAATTGTTTCCAAAACGCAAAATATGGTTGATATGCTCTATCAGTAAAGAAAAACTTATTTAGATTATTCATTTATTGTGGATTAATAGGGACTGAATTCAATTATAAGAATTCAATTCAGACGCATCATATCAAAATTGGTAAGAGATGCTTGAATTTCCTTGTTTAAGATCTCTTGCATGTGGATCCTCTGCATCCTGCTGCTTTCAGATTCATTAATCTGTTGGTCGAATGTATTCTGAAATTGCTGAATAAAATCCAAACATTCTCCTGGAGAAGGAATATGTTCAGCCACATGCAATTCTTTTAAACGTAATGCCACATTTTCTCTATCATAGCACTCTGTTCCGATAGTTATCGTATTCAACTTATGCAAAACAGGGTAATGATAGGTGGCACTTCCGCAATGATGAATAGCCATGTCTACCTGAGAACATACAAAATGCATAGGCATATATTGTGAATAATAAAATGTTTCAGGAAATAATTGCCGACATTTTTCATCCTCTACATTCGTGATCAATGCTATATTATTTTTCAACATATATTCTAAACATCCTTTAATTTCGGCAGGAGGTTTTTGGGCACAACCATAGGTTAAATAAACTTTTTTGCGTAATCGATTTTTCTTAAAAAACAGATTCAAATCCAGTGGTATTTCACCGTCTTCTAAAATAAGTGGTCCGGAAAAAAAATAGGATGGATCATCTTTCAATTTTTCAGGCAAGACTTCCAGAGAACGTATACCCGGTACAATCTTAACCTCTGCTGCAAATAAATCCGACAGTGATTGCAATGGTTTTAAACCGAATGCTGTTACATCTGGAAATTTACTATCACTAACAGAAGAACTATGTTTATGCTGCTTGCTTGCAGGTTTCTCAAAAGGAAAAATTCCGGTTCTTTGAATGGTAATCCTGGCTGTGGGGTATGTCTGACATAAAAAACCCTTGGATAAACTGAAGTCATCTATAATAATATCGGGTTTAAAAGAAATATAGGCTTCCCTAGCTGATTTTAATGTTCCGTTGTAATTTGCACTTAAAACAGGTATGTTAAACTCTTCGTAGTAAGCGGCATAATTTTCCTTGCATGTCGACTCAAAAAAAATGCACTACTATGTTGCGTTCCTTCTAACATTTTGTTAATCACAAGAAGAGGTATAAAATGAGCATATCCGCCTATATGGCACGGAATGAACAATATCTTCATAACAATAAAGTATATGGTGCAAATTTTTGTATTAAATGGTAGTGGTGGCTATTTACTAATTATGTACTTATCCATTATTAAATAATCCAGCTTACAGGAAAAAAAGAAATCCAATGCCTCCTGGGGAGTCTCAACTATAGTCATACCTTTTCTGTTAAAGGAAGTATTGAGAAGTAACGAAATACCGGTAAGCTTCTTAAATTCTTTAAGAAGTTCATAAAATTTAGAATTCCAGTTCGGAGTAACTGTCTGTATTCTTGAAGTATTATTTTTATGACGATGCTTTCGATCCTGTCATGCCATTCTTCCCGAACGTAGTCAACCAATATCATATAAGGGCTTTCCTGATCTGTTTTAAAATATGTACTTACATCTTCTCTTAAAACTGCAGGGGCGAAAGGCCGGAAATCTTCTCTGAATTTAATTAAAAGTTACAACTAGTTGGACCTAAAGGGTATACTAGCGATTCTTGTTTGCTGTCAAATAAATGTTGTTTTTAATTTATCACATTATACAGATATTTGCTTCTTGTTAAGAAAATATTATCAATATGTTTTTCTCCAAGCATATATTCTCTACCAAATCCATGCTGCTTGTTTATATCACTCATTCTATTATTATAAGTTTCATGTTTTTTTATATAGATACTCCTTACTAATATATTTGTAATGTAGTAGTTTAAAGTCTATAAGAAAATCTACTCGATTATCCAAATTTAGAGTAGGATTACCTGAAAGCGACTTATAGAAGTAACCTAAGGCCGAAAAATCTTTATAAAGAGTAGTTACCCGGTTATCAGCGTAAGTATAATAGCTATCCTTTTCAAAATACAGATGTGCCACATCCTTATGAAGCTTTTCTCTTTCAGGAATAAACGCATTTGGCAGATCAATACATTCACAAAAAGGACTTCCTGAACCATCTATCAAAATCTCCCTCAAAGGGGCATGTATTTACGGTATTATAAGCATGTGCCAGATGGTGTGAAATAGTACTAATTGGCACATCCAGGTTCTTCTTAAATGGGCGTGGTCCATTAAAAAAATCGTTTCCATTATCAAAATTGCCCCCATAAAGGGCACTCTGAACTACCAGATCCAAATCGTGAATGGTTATTCCTTCAGCATCCAGGCAATATTGTATAGCCAGACTATCGTTTAGTCCACCATGCTTTACTCCTGTAAGCCGCTCCTTTTCGATGGCTACACATATTTTACCATCTTTCAATAAACAGGCAGAACCATTATGAGATAATCCTGTACCTAAAACATAGGTATGCTTTTTCATAATTAAAATAAGATTGCGCCACCCTGCTTATTTAAGGATAGAGGGCCTGGCGAATTGGTTTGGGTTTAGTTAAAAAGCAAAGTCGAATGAACTTTCTAATAAGGGCTTTTCTTTTGAAAATCCTCCGTATGTATCAAAGCTTATATTATGTATTAAAATAGTCTCATCGTCAACTATTTCTTTAAACAGCACTGACAATCTTTGCAAAAACAACTTTATTGATTCTTCCTTAAACAGCGTGTTCCGGTAAGTTATCCCTATGGCAAAGCCGTCTTCTGATTCTTCGCAGTTTATTAGCAGATCGAACTTGGCATTACCATGATCTAGCGGAAAGCTTTTTAATTTAAAATGTTTCATGTCGATAACATCCTGGCTATTCTGATGAGCAACCATTATCTCAAACAGAGGTGATCGGCCCTTCTCCCATTTTAAATTTAAATCTTCAAGTAAACAATCAAACGGGTACAACTGATGTTCGTAAGCATTTGAGCTATTTTCTTTTACTTGTTCTAACAAGGTTAAAAAACTACCAGTACCCTTCAACTTAGTTCTCAGCACTAACGTATTACCATAAAAACCAATCTGATCAGCCAGATGGTGATGATTGCGTCCAGATATGGGTATTCCTAAAACGACGTCCTCCATGCCAGTATATCTGAATAGCAGTGCCTTTATCCCTGCCAGTACTATTGTAAACAAGCTGGTTTGATGGTCCCGGGCGAATTTCTTTAAGGATAAGAACAACTCTTGTTCTATCGGTACTTTCAGAGAACTTGCACTATAGCTGTTTGCTTCTGCCCTCTCATAATCGGCAGGGAAACTCAACACAGGTACATCCCCCTCGAGCAACTTTATCCAATACTCTTTGGCTTCATCAAGTTTACCATCAGTAAGCTGTTTATTCTGCCATGCTGCATAATCTCTGTATTGAATACTGAGTGCAGGTAGCGGGTTACTATCTTGACTTTTACAGGCATCATACAGGGATGTTATTTCGTTTACTAAAAGCTGCGAAGACCATTCATCGCCAATTATATGATGCAGTTTAAATAACAGGATATAGGTGCCAGTTTCTACCTGATAGGCATTTACTTTAAATAAAAGGTCATTTTGCAGATGAAACGGAGTATCAAGTTCCTGAGCTATCAATGCTGCTACTGTTTGCTGCCAGGTGGGTACATTTACTATGTCAACTAATTCTATCTGAAAGTTACATTGCGAGAGAGCTATAATTTCCTGCCTTGGCTCCCCATTAACAACCTTAAATCGGGTCCTTAAACTTTCATGCCGCTGTAGAACTGCTATTAATGCCTTTTCTAATACTTGCAGGTTTAACTTTCCTTCAGTTACATAAGCCCCAGAAATAGTGTAAGCAGAGGGGTCGTTGATTACTTCATTTATTATCCATAAGCGCTTTTGAGCATGAGACAGCTCATAATGAGCAGCTTTAGGCAAGGGTAGAATTGGTTCATATTTTTCAAACTCTGTTCCCGGGATTAGTGCAGCAAGCTTCCGGATCTGAGAATTTAAGAAGATATCCCGCATAGTAATTTTAGCCTGAAACTCTTTGTGTATTCCGTATATAATTCGGGCTGCTTTTAATGAATGTCCGCCCAAATCAAAAAAATCGTCGTTAATTCCTATCGGCTCAACACCCAACACACTTTCCCATATGTTTACAAGCTTAGCTTCTATATCATTAGATGGAGCCAGGTAGTTATCTGAAGAAATGTTCCCTTGCGGCTTATGTGCCAGTAATGTTTTAACGTCTAATTTGCCGTTGGATGTTAAAGGGATCGATTCCATTTTAACGTATGTTGAAGGAACCATATAATCCGGCAGATAGCTTCTTAAATACTCAGTTATATTTTTAAAGTTCTCTTCCTTCGTAAGAACCACATAGGCCACCAGATACTCTTCACCCTTTGTATCTTCCTGAATTAAAACACATGCTTCTTTAACTCCTTCGTACCTCCGTAAAACGCTTTCTATTTCTCCTAATTCAATCCGGTAGCCTCTTATTTTTACCTGGTAATCATTTCTCCCTAAAAACTCAACTTGCCCGTCATCTTTCCATCTCGCCAGATCCCCTGTTTTGTATAGCCGTTCCCCTTTTTTAAATGGATCGGAGATAAACTTCGACATGGTTAAATCGGGCAATCCTATATACCCTCTACCAACACCTGCTCCTCCGATATAGAGTTCACCGGTAATACCGGTTGCCACCGGATTTTTAGCTTTATCCAAAATATAAATCCATGTATTTGACAGGGGTTTACCTATGCTTTGGTTATAAGGTGCTGCGTGATATACTATCTCAAAAGTAGAGTTAACCGTTGCCTCTGTTACGCCATATACGTTGATTAAGGTGCTGTCAATACCTAATACTTCGTGATATAAAGAAACGGTAGACTTACAAAGCGGTTCGCCTCCGGCTAAAGTATATTTAACAGGCGCTTTGCTTTCTCTTAATGCAATTTCTGAAAGAATAATATTAAGGTAAGAAGGTGTAATATCCAATACATTAACCTTATGCTTGTATAATTCATCAGTAAATGCTACCGGATTCTTTTTGACTTCTTCGTGTACCAGCACCAGCCTTGAACCACAAACTAACGGAGCAAATAACTGTTGAACGGATGCATCAAAATTAAGGGTGGCTGTAAGAATAGAAGTTAGAGGCTGTTGATGCTTTCTGTATAATGTTTCGGTTAACCAGCTTGTCAAATTTACAACCGACGTATGCTCTATTAAAACACCCTTAGGGCTGCCGGTAGTACCTGATGTATAGATAGCATAAATCAGGTTATTGGCTTTTACATTTACGTTAGGATTAGTAACAGGCCGTTCACCTATGTCTTTATTCCTGATATCCAGTTTGACGTTAAAAAAAACATCGTTTGAATAACGCTCATCAGTTAACAGAACCTTTATATTACTGTCTTTAATGATATAGTTTTTTCTACTGGAGGGCAAAGATGGGTCTATTGGCACATAAGCACCGCCGGCTTTTAATATCCCCATGATGGCAATCATTGCCCACTCTGATTTATCAAGCATTATACCAATAAGATCATCGGGTTGAATGTGATAAGTATCCGTTAAATAGTATGCCAATTGATTAGAAGATTCATTCAGCTTTTGATAGCTAAGTTTTCGGTTCTCACAAATAACCGCGTCAGCATCAGGTGTTTTCTGTACCTGCATTTCAAACAATTGGTGGATAGTTTGAGGTTGCGGATAATGAATTGCTGTTGTATTAAACGCATGAAGCACAGTATGCACCTCCCCGGGAGATAAGTATTTTAAGTCATGAAGTTTCAGGGTAGTGTCTGCAACTATGCTCATCAGCAAGTTATGATAATGCTGAAGCAACTTTTCAATACTTTCTTTTTTAAACAAATCAGAGTTATATTCTAAGTTCAGAATTAAACCGTCAACAGTTTCTTCAAAATTGAATATCAGATCAAATTTACTGTATCTGCTTTCGAGCTTTAGTCTTGATACCCTGATGTTAGTGAGCTGTTGAATGGTTTCATCTCCGATATTGGTATTTTGGAGCACCACCATTACATCAAATACAGGTGATCGGCTTAAATCACGCTTAATATTGAGATCTTCTATCAGATACTCAAAGGGATAGAGTTGATGCTCGAGTGAGTTTAACACAACCAACTTTACGTTTTGTAAAAGTTGTTCGAACGTATCCTCGCCTGAAAATTGAGTGCGCAGAGGTATCGTATTTACAAAAAAGCCAATAATATTTTCCAGGTCTCCATGATCCCTTCCGGCTACAGGCGTACCCACAACCACGTCATTTTGACTAGTGTATTTAAAAAGCAGCGCATTTACAGAAGTTACTAATGTAGCAAACAAACTCGAACCATATTTTAAACTAAGTGCATTTAAATGCTGGTAAAGCGTTTTATCAAGAAGTATTTCTGCATTCCCTCCATTGAAAGTTTTAATTAGTGGCCGGGGGTTATCCAACGGCATTTCAAGAACCGGAATTTCGTCTTTAAAAGTAGTTAACCAGTAATGTCGGTGAGATTGTAAGCGGGGTTTTTGTAATCGTTTATTTTGCCACTCAGTATAATCTTTGTACTGAATAGTAAGAGGTTTTAAAGGGCTAGACTGTCCTTTTGCAAAGCCGTTATATAATAATGTGAGTTCCTTTATAAGAATATCTGTTGACCATCCATCTGCTATAATATGGTGCATGGAAAATACAAACATGAATTTCCCTGCCTCAACACGTAAGAGTTTAGAAACAAAAAGGGGATTTTGCGCCAATACAAACTTTTGATTAACTACATCTTCGATATACTGAGTGAGGAGTGTATTTTTCGATTTTTTTGTTTGTAAATCAATATATACTAATTCAAAGTTGCCGGATGTATAAATTTTTTGCTTAGGTTCTCCATCAACAATTACAATAGACGTTCGTAAGCTTTCATGCCTGTGCACTAATATTTTAAATGCTTTTTTAAAGGCCTTTACATTTAACCGTCCTTCTAGAACGTAAGCATCCGGCATGTTGTAGGCAAGCTGGTCATTATCTAACTGCTCCAGGTACCATAAACTTTTTTGTGCAATTGAAAGATCATAGTGTTCTGACGTTCTTACAGGAGCAATACTTTCATAAACATCTGCCTTAGAGGCTTTTATCACTTCAGCCAGCTCCTCTATAGTGGGATATTTAAAGATATTTTTTAATTCAACCCGGACATTAAAATGCTGATAGATTTTTGAAGTTACCTGGGTTGCCTTTAATGAATGGCCACCTATTTCGAAGAAATTATCTTTTATGCCAATTTGTTCCCTCTTTAAAATTTCCTGCCAGATAGCTACCAATGCAATTTCTGTTTCATTTTTAGGCAGCATGTAGGGAGAGCCTGAGTGTATATCAGCATCCTGCGGTACAGGCAATATTTTCCGGTTGATTTTACCATTTGGCGTAAGTAAAAAACTTTTTACTTGTATGAACCATGATGGCACCATATAATCGGGCAAATAGTCTTTCAAATAGCTTTTAAGGGCTAAAGGCGATAACTCTTTTTTACCTGTAAAATATGCGGCTAAACTTTTTTCTCCGTTTTCACCCTCAATCGCTAGTACTACGGTTTCTTCTATATGTTCATAATTCAATAACAGGTTTTCAATCTCACCCGGTTCTATCCGGTATCCACGTATCTTCACCTGGGTGTCTTTCCGGCCCAGAAAATCTACTATTCCGTTTTGCAACCATTTCGCACTATCGCCGGTGCGGTACATCTTCTCGCCAGGCTGAAATGGGTTATCTGTAAATTTTTCCGACGTAAGCTGCGCTTGGTTTATATACCCCCGCGTTACTCCTGCCCCACCTATGTAAAGCTCTCCGGCCACTCCTACAGGCATTAAATTTCTGTATTCATCCAGTATGTACATCTCTGTATTGCCAAATGGCTTCCCAATAGGCGTGATTCCGGCAGAGGGCAAATTCTCCGGTGTTTCTTCATAATAGGAAGAATCAATAGTTACTTCAGTTACACCATAACTGTTGACAATGCGCATCTGGTTACCGAAACGTTGAAGCAGGTTACGGTAATCTTCAATTAAGCATATATCTGCTCCTAAAATCAGTAATTCCATAAAGGATACATCCAGCGCCTCCTGATATATGTATTCCATCAAAGGAAGTACTACTGCGGGTGTTGATTCTAGAATAGTAACTTTATGAGTATTAATAAGATGATATAAACCTTCTGGGTCTAGTCGCATTTCTGATGGGCAAATGATCATTTGTCCACCTTGCAGCAAAGACCTGCATATATCACCGCAAAAAACATCGAATGATATGCTCGCCAGTTGAAGTAACCTTACCGGAAAATCGGCCAACCTATAAGTTTGTTTCCAGCTTTCGCAGATGCTGGAAACATTCCTGTGTTCAACCATTACCCCCTTTGGCCGTCCGGTAGATCCGGAAGTATAAATCACGTAAGCAAGATCGGCTGCAGCATTCAGGTTCTGGAGGTTTTCTGAAGGATAATTACTTATCAGCACTTCGTATTCCTTCAGATTAACTATTTCAACATCACCCGGTTCCATATCAGGCAAGGACTGATCTGTAAGTAAAACCTGTATATGACTGTCGGTAATAATATGTTTAATCCTGTCGGCAGGATAATCAGGATCAACAGGAACATAAGCCGCTCCCGACTTTAGGATACCGAAAATTCCAATTAGCATATCCTCTGTCCTGCCAACCATGAGGCCAATCATGGTATTTCTTTTTGCACTGTATTTTTCTCTTAAAAGCCAGGCTAACTGATTCGATTTCTGGTTAAGTTGTTGATAAGTAAGTATGTGCTGATTACATACCAGAGCAATAGCATTAGGCTTGTTTCTAACCTGAAACTCAAAAAGCTCTTGAATAATATTGTAATTTATAGCTTCAGGTTCTGTATGATTGAATTGTTTGAGCAATAGCTCCTGCTCCTCTGATGGTAAATAATTTAACCGGCAAAGTTGTTGATCTTTATCTTTTAAAATGGCGTTTAAAAGAACTTTGTAATGTTTTATTAATCGGTTTATCCGAGCTTCGGTAAACAGATCTGTATTGTACTCAACGATTCCTTCCAGCTCATCTTCAGAGGCTAAGAAGTCAATAGAGATATCAAACTGGCTTATCCTTTTAGGGAAGATATAAGGAGAATCAGTGATGCCTTCTATTTCATTTAATTTTCTTCTAGCTACTTCAACGCTTTGATAAGTTACCATTACGTCAAATAAAGCTGAATGGCTGGTATCGCGCTCCAATTCTAGATTATCAATAAGTAAATCAAACGGATATATTTGATGTTGGTACGCTTCCAGGGTGGTTTCTTTTACAGATTTCAGTAGTTCGGCAAAGGTGTTATTTCCCCCAAAGGTGGTTCGCAAGGCTAGTGTATTCAGGTAATGCCCCACCTGGTTTTCAAATTCGCTCCGTACCCTTCCTACTATTGGAGTTCCGATAGTAATATCTTCTTCTCCTGTGTACCGATAAAAAAGTGCTTTTGCTACAGCCAGTAACACCATGAATATACTGACACCCTCTTCTTGGCTTAGTTGGGATAAACTTTGGCGTATACCTTCTCCAAGGTTAAATTTGATAGAACTGCCATTGTATGTTTTTACGGCAGGACGCAAAAAATCTGCAGGAAGGTTTAAGTTAGGCAAATTCCTGAACCGTTCTTTCCAATAGGCTAAAGTCTTGTCAAATTTTCTTTCTTTCAGGTTTTCATTCTGCCAGAAGGTATAATCCTTGTACTGAATCTTTAAGGCTGCAGGTAAAGTGCCTTTTCCTGAGTTATAGTAATTATAAAATGTGGCTAATTCATCGGCAATAACGTTAACAGACCATCCATCGGTAATGATATGATGCATGTTAAGAATAAATATACACCGGGTTGAAGTAAGCTGAATAAGCTTAACATTAAGTAATGGCCCCTCACTTAAATTAAATAGTGTATAAGTATTTTTTAGCACCAGTCCTGTGATGGCTTCTTCATTTTTGTCATCACTTTCTACATCAATAACCTCAAAATCAAAATGGTATTCAGAAATAGGGTTTATCTTTTGTTTGGGCTCACCATCTATCACAACAAATGTAGTTCGTAAAACCTCATGGCGTTCTATGATAGAAAGAAAAGCATTTTGAAAAGCAGGGATATTTAAATATCCCTGGAACTCGCGAGCCCAGGAAAGGTTATAAGCAAGCTGATCGTTCTCAAGCTGCTGCAATATCCACATACGCTTTTGAGCATGCGAGAGATCGTAATATCCTCGTATTGTAACCGCCTCTACTTTAACTATCGCACTAACCTGAGCCGAAGAAATTTTAGCAGCAAGCGACTTTATGGTCGGATAAATAAATACACTTTTTATTTCCAGTTCAACACCTGTTTCCCTGTGTATAGAAGAAATTAACTGAAGTGCCTTAATCGAATTTCCACCACAAGCAAAAAAATTATCGTTTACCCCAATACAATCTTTCTCGAGAATAAACTTATAAACTGGGAGCAGCTTTACCGCAATATCATCTATATCCTCAGCCTGCTCATCATCTGGCAGGTAGTTGTAAGCGTCTAAGGTTTTTCTATCAACTTTACCACTTTGGGAAAGTGGCATTTCTGCCACATGTACGCAATATGATGGTATCATAAAAACGGGCAGCCGCATGGCTAAAAACTCCCTGAGTACTGATTCGCTTATTACTTCACTGCTGGCATAAAACGCCACAAGAAATGTATGCCCATCCGTATTTCGTTTTTCAATAACAGCAGCATCCCTTATGCCCAGATATTCCAACAGGGAATTTTCAATTTCTCCCGCTTCTACCCTGTATCCATTGCTGTTGATCTGTTTATCATTTCTTCCGGCAAATTCAATATTTCCATTGCTTGTCCATTTACCCAAATCTCCGGTGCGATATAATTTGGTTCCAGGCCCGAAAGGATTATCTATAAACTTTTCAGCAGTAAGGGTAGGATTATTCAAGTACCCTTCTGCTAATCCGGCACCTGCAATGTGTATTTCGCCGGTAATGCCTATAGGCAGGATGTTTAAATTTCTGTCTGTAATATAAATTTGCCGATTGGTTATAGGCTTTCCGATAGAAGAAGCAGTCTCAATAGATAAAATCTGGCTAAATGCAGCACATACAGTTGATTCGGTAGGGCCATAAGTATTGTATAAGTTTACTATTCCGTAAAGATTTGTGATGTCTTTAGACCTCAATACATCGCCGCCACTTATAACAGCTCTCAGACTTTTTATTTTTTCAGCCTTACGGTTTACTTCCCTGATTACGGCTGGTGTAGTGCTAAGTAGGGTAACTTTTTCCTGCCCGATTGTATCTAAAAGCCGGGGTATATTTTTTCCGCCTTCTCTTGCTATTACCAGCTTACCTCCCGAAAGCAGGACCGGATACACTTCCTCTACTACAGTATCAAATGCTAAAGAGGCTTGTTGAATAACGATATCCTTAGATGTAATGTTAAAATACCCGGTAAATGTATGAACATAATCAGCTAAAGCTTTTTGGGTAATCATTACCCCCTTAGGTTTTCCGGTGGTTCCGGAGGTATACATGATATAAGCTAAACCTGTTAACGGCAGGGAAAGGTTTCCGTCAGGATAAGTATAAAGTTCATTCTTACTTATATCCACAAAGGTGAATTCATGCTCGGGTAATACCTCTTTCCATTTGCTTTCGGTGGTAATAATTATTTTCGCCTCCGAGTCATTAATCATGTAAGCAATCCTTTCAACCGGATATTCGGCATCAATGGGTATATAAGTACATCCAGATTTAAGAATTCCCAACATCGCTATAATCATATGCTGAGAGCGGTGAGTTAATATCGCTACCCTATCTCCGGGCTTAACCTTATAAGTTGCATTTAGCGCATTAGCTAAAGCATTAGCTGTTGAGTTTATATACTGATACGTGAATGAGGTATCCTCAACTACTACCGCTATTGCCTGAGGAGACACTTCAACCTGCTGTTCAAACAGTTCAACAACTGATTGCCATGCGCTTTGATAGGTTTTGGTGTTATTAAACTGGTTTAATAGCTGTCTTTCTTTCTCAGGTAAAATATCATATTCGCTGATTGACTTTTCCTGGTTAACAAGAATACTTTTGGTAAGCGTTTCAAAATGAGTAACAAAACGGGCAATCTGGTCGTCGCAAAATAAACTATCCTGATATCGGATATGTAAAAATAAGTGTCCGTCATCCTCAATAAACTCCAGCTGCAAATCCAGTAAACTGGTTTTGATATCAATTTCATATGGCGAGGCGGTAATACCTTCACCCAATCTTCTAAAAAGTTTGGCCTCACTGCCATTCTGCAATAACACTAATACGTTAAAAAGCTGTGATTGGCCTGCCTGTGTTTCAAGCATTTTATCGTACGGAAACAATTGGTGTTCGTAGCTTCCTAGAACCTGCTGTTTTACAGTGTTCAATACCTGTTGAAAGGTATCGTGTTTATCAAACTGTACCCTTATGGGTAATGTATTGATGAAACAGCCGATGGCATCATTTAAAATTTTGCTGGTCCGGCCCGCTATATCAGTACCAAGTACGATATCTGTCTGCCCTAAGTATTTGTAAAATAACACATCAAGTACCGCAACCAACGACATGAATAAAGTAACACCATTTGCCCTGCTTAGTTCCTGTAACCCAGCTACCAGATTTATAGATAACTTGAATTTTTGCAACCTCCCGGTATTTGAAATTTCAAGTGTAGAATGGATGTTAGAAAAGTTTATTGGAGCAGGGGGGGCGGTAAGCACTGCTTTCCAATAATCTGCAGAGGCTGACAGCTTATTATCTGACAATAACTTATTCTGCCATTCAGCAAAATCTTTTACCTGTATATCCAACGGACATAAACCAGTACTGTCAGCTTCTATGTTTTGTTGATATAAACGGTTTAACTCATTAAAGAATATTTCCATTGACCAGCCATCCGTAATAATATGATGGGCTGTCACCTGTATAATATGGGTATTAATACTGGTTGGAATTACGACTACGCGAAGTAACGGGGCAAGGTGAAGATCAAAGGGTTTAGCAGCTTCTTCGTTAACAAAGCATTGTAAAGCAGCCTTTTCATCTATACGTTCTACGATTTTAAAATAATCTGGACTAAGCTCACCCTCCGAAACAATTATTTGCGCTGGTATTTCATTAATGGAAATGAAACTTGTTCTTAAACTTTCGTGCCGCCCGATTAATGTTGCCAATGCCTTCTGTAAAGCCTCTATGCTTAAGCTCCCTTCCAATGTATATGCAACGGATATATTACATGCACTTTTTTCTTTCAGGTAATGATGCAACAGCCAGAACCGTTTCTGATTATAAGAAATAGGATAACTGTCTTTTATCTCAGAAGGAACAATACCTATTTTTTCCGTTGGAGAACATTGTTGAATATAGTGACTTAATAACTCAATAGTCGGATGATTTAATACGTCAACTACCGAAAGGCTTAGTTGTAAAATCTCATTAATTCTAAACGACAGTTGAGTTGCCTGAAGACTATTAAGACCTAATTTGAAAAAATTTTCCGTTAATTCTACTTTATCTACAGCTAAAAATTCAGCAAATATTCCCTGAAGGATTTTCCCAATAGAGCCTTCTGACAGAACGTTATTTTTTTGCAAGGCTTCAATTTCTGCCAGTAGAGCATTAAATTTTCCTTCTGTATACTCTTCAACAAGCTTAAAATTCTGAATCTTTCCGCTGGTAGTTTTCGGAATTTTTCTAACAGGCATTACCTTTTGTACAGAAACCCCTGTTCCTGCTAAAATTGCCGCTTTAATTTCTTTTAACAGGGGAACGAATTTGTCTGTACTGCCTTTAAACAAAACAAACACTATGGGTTCATCACTTATCCCGTCCTGCTTTCTTACCCCGCATACTACTACTTTACCAGAGCTAATACCTTCAATAGTGTAAGTAGAAGCTTCTATGTCATGTGGATAGTAGTTTTGGCCATTAATGATGAGGATATTCTTAGCTCTGCCGCTAATTATTAATTGGCGGTCCCTTAGAAAACCAAGATCGCCGGTTTTTAGCCATCCGTCGCTGGTAAACAGGTCGCGGCTTAGTTTACCATCATTATAATATCCCTGGGTAACATTTCCTCCTTTTATCTGAACATGCCCCAGCGAATTTTCCTCTAATACTTCACCTTCCTGATTACAAATACGCACCGCGCACTGTTTCACCGGATACCCTACTCCTAC
>JANMZB010000347.1:0-1283 GCA_031382725.1 Sphingobacteriaceae bacterium
TTGTTTACCGTGGCTACGATTCTGTACTAGAAAAGACGGTTGCAATCAAAAAACTTGACATTCAATCACTGGTTGGTGACTTTGAACCAGAAATTATCAAAGAAAATTCGCCTACTACTTTCACTTCCGGCACAACCATAGATTTGGATGTAACGCCTAAAAAAACTCATTTAAAAAATGATCAGTTGGGCTTATTTTAGAAGGGCGTAGAGATTTACATCTATGCCTCCACGTCTTTATAGGATTCATTGATTTTATCAATCAAATAACCTCGACCCAGTAGTTCACTACAAGTTTTGATAGCAGCAATCGCAACACCATAAACCCCGTGTGTGTGCAGGTTTTGGCCAGTCATCAATAAGTTGGGGATTTTTGTTTTAACGGCTACAAAAGATTTTAAGGGTTCGTTGCAATCTTTCAATATGCCATAAAGTGAACCATCGTGTGTACCAATATAATCACGGTAAGTGAGAGGGGTGGATGCATAGTAGCTATGCAATTGAGAGCGTATATCAGGAAATAATTTTTCCATTTTATCTAACAATTTTTCAGCCTTCATTTCATTAAATTTTTGATACTCCTCTCCCCTATCATCTTCCTCGGAGGTGGTATTATAGGTGTTAGCCCATTGCTTCATTTCATCAAAATGCATGTAGGCAATGGCGATGCCGCCCTCTGCATACGTAGTAGATTTAGAGTTAGCACAGCAATAAAAGGCAAAAGAATGTGGCCAATTTTCTTCAGTATACTTGATGGCTCCCCATGCATCGTAGCCGCTCACGTGATAGACGTTGTGGTCTTTGTAGGGGAATGTGTCTTTTTTAAATACCAAATTCAGGATAAAACAAGAAGCAGTATTCTCAAGACTTTTAATACGGTTGCGATACGATTTCCGAATCATCGAAGATTCTATCATATCCAGCGTAGGCGAGGGATGTATTGCGGATATAAAAGTTTTTCCAAATATTTCCCGACCATCCTGCAATACCGCCTTAGTCATGCGCTCTTCCTCCACTTCAAGCTTTATAACTTTTGCATGGTTTATTATCTGGCCTTTATTGGCCCTGATATTTTTACTAATCAGCCTTTCCAATTGCGAACTTCCATCCACAAACCTATGCGAGCTTAGGATGTAAGTATTGATCACAAGGGCATGCATGTACAAAGGTGACTTATCTTCCTCGCCTGCATACAATACATTGGGCGTGGCCAGCACCGCTCGCAGACGAATGTCTTCGGTAAGATCATTGATAAACTTTGCCGCATTTATCGCCAGCATAGGC
>JANMZB010000374.1:0-9467 GCA_031382725.1 Sphingobacteriaceae bacterium
CAGAAGGATAAACAGGGAAGGGTTGAACTGGGTAGCAGATCAAATCTTAAGTTACGGAACAACTATTAATAAAATTCATCAGTTAGATGCATTAATAGGATTTTCGGCCCAAAGTTTTACAGTTAATGGTATCTCGGGGCAGGCTGATGGCTCATTAGATCCGGATCTTACCATTATTGGTTCAAATACTACCTCATCTTTTTCTGCACAGGAAGCGTTTAGCGAAAGAGGCATTGTTTCGCAATTTGCCCGGTTCAATTATTCTTTAATGAGCCGGTATTTGCTTACCGGAACTTTACGTCGGGATGGGTCATCAACCTTTGGTCCGGGCAATCGTTATGGTTATTTTCCGGCAGTAGGTTTAGCTTGGAGAATATCCGAAGAGCCTTTTTTCCAAACGCTGGCTCCCGTTGTATCAAATTTAAAATTACGCGGAAGTTATGGAATTACCGGTAATCAGGAAATCGGCCAGTTTGCTTTTCTTGCACGCATGGGTACCAGTGATTATACCTTTAATAATAATGGTGCTGCGGGTCAGGTACCAGCTAATTTCCCGAATAAAGACCTTAGATGGGAAGAAAAAGAAGCAACTGATGTGGGCCTTGATTTAAGCTTATTCAAAGGCAGGATCGATCTTACAACTGATTATTATATTAATAATACAAATGGATTATTATTTAGCCAGGGTATTCCTATTACATCCGGTTTTGGAGGCATCACCAGCAACTTAGGGAAAATAAGAAACTCAGGTTTTGAATTTTCAATAAATACTATTAATACTACCGGTGCCTTTAAATGGAAAACAGGTTTTAATATCTCTACGCTTAAAAATAAGGTGATCAGCCTCGGCGAAAATTTAGGTACAGGTATTAATCAGTTATTTGGTTATGGGTTAGGAAATTTCGGTAATAACCCAATTAATGTTACAAGAGAAGGCTTGCCAATTGCAACATTTTATGGTTTGCTTACTGATGGAATTTACCAAACAGATGCTGAAGCATTGGTTGGTCTGCCGTATAATGGTGTTATCCCTCAAGCAGGTGATTTGAGAATAAAGGATACGAATGGCGACGGTAAGCTTTCAATAGCTGCCGGTGAAGATGACCGTGTAGTATTAGGCTCTCCTTTTCCAAAGTATTTCGGCGGACTGTCTAACGACTTTGCCTATAAGAACTTTAGTTTAGGTGTTTTTGCTAGTTTTTCAGTAGGAAACAAACTTTTTAGCCAGCAAAGGGTAACCCTGGAACAAACCGGTGCGGGTGCTTATGGTACCGTAGCTAATTTAGAAGCATGGAGCGGCCCGGGTACTTCTAATACGGTTCCTCGCCTAACTTTAGGTGGCCAATCTCAAAACAACCGTATTACTGCAGACCGTTTTCTTGAAGATGCCTCTTTCTTGCGTATACGTAATATAAATCTTGCCTATAATCTGCCTAACAAACTTATCAATAAGTTTAAAATAGACCGGATGAGAATTTACGCAAGCGTAAGTAATGCCTTTACTTTCACAAAGTATTCAGGCTGGGATCCGGAAATTAACAGTAGCGGATCAGACGCTTTGTCAATGGGTATCGATCAAAGCGGTTACCCCTTAGCAAGAACTTTCCAATTAGGATTAAACCTTGGTTTTTAAAAGAATTAGAATTATGAAATTTAAGATATTAGCCATATTGCTGGTAGCAGTTGTTACCAGTTCATGCAAGAAATTACTTGAACCAGATCCAACCAAAACCGGTCAATCTACTTCAGAGAATTTTTACACCAATTATATAGGTGCTTTACAAGGTATTAATGGAATATACGCTTCTCAAAGAGGTATCTATAATACCTGGTGGTTTCTTGATCAATTGAGTGATGACAGCTTTGCCGGACAATCGCTTGAAAGATTGGATAACAATAACTTTAGTGTTAGTGACGGAACCGTTACCTCTGTTTGGAATGATCATTACAGAACAATCGGGATCATCAATATTTACCTTGACAGGATTCCGAATGTTACCGGCTTATCGCCCAACGAAAATATTCTGAGAAACCAATATGTAGCCGAAGCAAAATGTATCAGGGCTAACCTTTATTTTAACCTGGTAAGGTTGTTTGGTGGCGTTCCGCTTGTAGTTACCGAAGAGCGTGATTTAAAGAAATTAGATATTCCAAGGGCATCGGTAGCTGAGGTGTATGCACAGATAAGAAAAGATTTGCTGGAAGCGATAGCCGTTTTACCTGCAGTTTATCCAAATCCTGATCTTATCCAGCCGGTTTCTGCAAATTTACTTGGCGGTAGTAATTCCGGCCGTGAAAGGGGCAGAGCGACTAAGATCTTTGCTAAGACACTATTGGGCCATGCTTATTTAACTGAGCAAAACGAAACCGGTTTTGCAAGTGCTGATTTCGTTAATGCTGATTTATATTTATCTCAGGCGCTTTCAGATGCGCTAGCCAACAATGTGGTATTAAACCCTGCTTTTAGTACAAACTTTGAAGCAATATCTGGTACGGCACATACTCCGGAAAGTGTTTTTGAAATAGATTTCTCAACAAGAGGATCGTCAGGCGCTCAAAACAGCTTCCCTTTTAATTTTGCTCCGGCAGAAGAAAATACTTCCCTTAACGGCAATCAGCCAACGGATAAATCGCTTCAGCTGATGAGCAATATGAATAATACGCTGGCCGAAGCTTTCCAACCGGGCGATACCAGAAAAGGGGTTACCATCAGGTATAACTTCATTGAATATCCGATAACGGCAACCAGCCAACGATCAATTGATGCCAAATTTTACAAAAAAGGTCAAGCTAGTAACGATGGTTTTTATAACTGGCCGGTGTATCGTTTATCCGATGTTATTCTTTTAGCTGCTGAAGCAAAACAAGCGTTAGGAGATGACGCAGCTGCACTAACCTTATTAAACCGGGTGCATACCCCCGCTCGTACCGGGCTAGCACTCTATCCAACTACAGGGCTTGGTGTTTTAACGGGAACTGCACTTCGAGATGCTATTCGGCTTGAAAGAAGAGTTGAGCTGGCAATGGAAGCGAAACGCTATTTTGACCTGTTAAGATGGGGTACTTTAAATACCGTTATGACAGCTCACGGATTCCCGGTTACGAATACGGCAAGAAAGGGATTATTGCCAATTCCGCAGGGTCAAAGAGATTTAAATCCTTCATTAACCCAAAATCCTGGTTATTAATTAACATTAACTCATTTCAGATGAAACGAAATAAAATAATTTTATACATGTTTTTACTTGTGGGTTTATTCTCTGCTTGTAAAGAAGATACCCGCGTAGGGATACTAGACGCCCCCGATCAGGCAAAGGTTGCCATCATTCATGTGGCATCAGATAGGCGTCCCGGCTCAAGTCAGCAATTGGGGTATTTTTACCTGCTTGATAATCAAAGGGTATTAAGTCAGCCATTGGTGAGTAATCGTACAACAGGCTACACACTGGTTTCTCCGGGCACGCATACCCTACGGTTTGATAGCGTTGCAGCCATAGTTAATATCACCAATAAATTGCCAGCTACACCTGTAAAATCGGTCACTTTAAATGCCGATGCAAATAAATACTATTCGGTTTATTTATCTGGTAGAGTTCAGGCTCCGGAAGTATTAGTTACAACGGATGATATTAGCAGGCCCGCTGAAGGGAAGGCTAAAATTCGTTTTGTAAACGTTTCTCCGGATTTAGCAGGAGTTGATTTAGCAGGCGCATTAAGCAGAGTTACAAGTGCAAGACCCGTTTTGTTTTCGAACAGCAATTATAATACGTCGAGTGATTTTATATCAGTTGATGCGGGTAACTATGCTTTTGAGCTTAGAGGTACAGGAACATCTACCGTTATCGGTACTCAATCCAGAACCGGCGAAGTAATCCCTCAAATAGGGCAGGTAAGTACTGCCAATGTTAACAGCTTTACCTTGCTGATAGAGTCTGGTAAGGTTTATACCCTTATTGCAAGAGGATATAGAGTACCCGCTTCAGTAGTTGGTCAAACCGTGTTTCCCCTGTCAATCACAGGAGTTATAAACTCTTACTTCTAACATTTTCAAGTTGCATAAATGTAAGTCCCGTGTAACGAGCAATTGTTAGCGGGCTTTTTACCCCTTTTAATTGAGCTGTATTTGATTAATGGTCACGGTGTACACGATCTATTTTATAAAGCAATGAAACGAAGTATCTTAATTGTTTCCCTAGTGTTCATTGCTACCTGTGATATGATGGCGCAAATTAAGGAGAATAAAATCTCTAGTATGCGTTCAGAGATCATCTTAAACGGGTTATGGGATTTTCAGCCAGCATCAGATAGTCCTGAGGTAAAGCCGGTTGATGATTGGGGGCAAATTCGCGTTCCCGGGGTTTGGGATGTTGAAGGAGAGGGTTGGGGAAAAGCTCCAGGCGTAACAAGCAAAGGCAAAACTACTTTATGGTCAGCCAATCTAAAAAATCAAACTAAAGGATGGTATAAAAAAACCGTAGTCATCCCCATGTCCTGGAAAGGGAGAGCAGTAGAAATTGAACTCGAAAAGGTTTCAACCGATGCAATCATCTATATAAATGGCAAGCGTACCGGAGTTGTTAATTGGTACACCGGAAAAGTTGATCTAAGTAAAGCTGTAAACTACGGCAAAACGAATGAGATACTCATCTATGTTATTGCCACTCCCGATCAGGGGGAATTGCCTCAACTAATGGGCACAGCAGAATCCCAAGTGTCTTTCACAAAGGCAACGCTGGCTTCAAGAGGTATAACAGGGAGTGTGGTTTTACAAAGCAGGCCATCCTCTATACACATTTCAGATGTTTTTGTGAAAACGTCAGTAAGGAAGAATCTGTTGGAAGCGGAGGTAGAACTTCAAGGAGTAAAGGAGGCGTCCACCTTAGAATTCACAAACCTGGTTTATAAAGATGGCCAGTTTAAGAAAACATTTAAACAAACTGTTAAAGTCGGCAAGAATCCTGTTCATATAATCAACCTGGCCGCTCAATGGCCTAATGCCGAATTCTGGGATTTTCAAAAGCCTAATCTTTATGAGTTGCATACCATCGTTTCTTCCGGTGGTAAAAAGCTGGATGAATATGTTCAGTCATTTGGATTTAGAGAATTTTGGATTGAAGGTAAAGACTTCTATTTAAATGGTTTGAAGACCAATCTTCGCCCCTTTCTTGGTGTTCCCGGAAGCGGTATGCATGCACTTATTGAGAAGGGAATAGAAGGTTTAATTAAATCAGGACATAATTTCAGCGAATTATGGCCAGAGAACTTCGATGTCCGCGGCGATAATCATGACTGGACCGAAGTGATGCATGTTGCAGATAGAAAAGGGTACCTTTTATCAGGCGTTGCCTTATCAGCCAACCCCTATATTATGGATAAAACCTGGTCGTACCAGTGGGATAAGCCAGGATTAAAAGAAAAGTGGAACCAGCGCATGCTGGTAGAGCTTAAGCGCCAGCGCAACCATCCCTCGGTAGTTATGTGGGCAACGGGAGCCAATTTTTTCGGTCATTCAGCCGATCAGGACCCGGTACATATCGGACAGATAAATTGGTCAAAGGATAATCCTTCCTGGCAAAGAAACGCTGTGGCAGGGATGGAGGCCATTAAGATGATTAAGGCTGCAGATTCTACCCGGCCCGTATTTACACATCATGGCGCCTATGTTGGCGATGTACATACCCTCAATTTTTATCTTAATCTGATACCACTTCAAGAACGGGAGGAGTGGATGTCGCAGTATGCTGCCCAGGGTAAGCTGCCCTTCATCGGAATCGAATTTGGTACGCCCTTTTACTGCACCTTTTTAAGAGGCCGTAACGGTTATGGCAATGCCATTCAAACCGAACCATTAGCTACGGAGTACTCGGCAATGTATGCCGGTACAAAGGCTTATACCACCGAGACGCCCCAATATCGCCGTTTGATTAAGGACAATTTTTTAGGCGGTCAGAAATATAAAAGCTTAAACAATCCTCCCGAAATGGTAACACTACCCGCCTTTCAGGATATCCAATATCTTTTTACAAAGAATACCTGGAGAAGCTGGAGAACTTGGGGAGTTGCCGGAGGCATGATTCCGTGGGATAAAGGATACGGTTGGCTTTCAACTCCTGGCGGGAATGAAAAGGTTGCTACACCTCCTTTTCAGCCCGGACAGCGAGGTAACTATTTTAGCAATGCCCCGCTTAGTATACTAAATTATCTGCAACCCGAGGGATGGGAAGTTCCACCTGCAGGTAAAGCGATGATTGAAAATGGAGCCGATGTGCTGGCTTATATAGCCGGTTCTGAAAAAGCATTCACCGATAAAAATCATCATTTTAAGACTTCCGAAGAAGTTAAAAAGCAGTTTATTTTCTTTAATGATACACGTGGCATCCAAACCTTTACCTGGGATGCTAAAGCAATTCTAGGCGGTAAGGAACTGAAAACAGAATCTGGCACCTTTAACATTGCCGTTGGAGATAAAAAAGCTGTTCCATTTACATTTAATTTACCAGCGGCTCAATCAGTGTTTAGAAAAGACGGACAGATTTTATTAACGTCCCGTGTTAACGGTAAAACACTAGCAGACACCTTTAATTTTAAGGTATTCAGCAAAGAACCGCTTAAACCAAAAACTCTTACTGTTTTCGATCCTGAAGGTAAAACTTCAGACATGCTATCTTCTCTGGGATATACCCTTGAGAAATGGGATGGTTCACATTCTGCGCCTAGTTTAATTATAGGAAGAAATGCGCTATTATCTAAAAGTTTATCAGGTTTAAATCTTGAAGACTATGTAGCTAAGGGTGGTAAAGTGCTCTTAATGAATCAGTATCCGGATAGCATGGAGGCTAAGAAAGGTTTCAGAGTGTCTCCTTATATATCACGTTATGTGTTTCCTGTAAATTCCAATCATTCATTATTTAAAAATCTGGATGAAAATGACTTTAGAAACTGGACAGGCGAAAGCACCCTCACCGAAGCTTATCCCAGTTATACCATTACTAAAGGAAAGATTAGAGCGTACGAAACACCTTACTACGGTTATCATTGGGGAAACCGGGGAGGCGTTGCAACTGGCGCTGTTGAAAAGCCACACCGCTCTGGGTGGAGGCCACTAATGGAGTGCGAGTTTGATATGGCCTGGTCACCTTTAATGGAGTTGCCATACGGAAAAGGGCACCTTGTTTACAATAATCTTGACCTTGAGGACCATTACCAGGAAGACGTAATTGCCGCAATGATGTGTGAGCGATTAATCAGCTATGTAGATACACTAAAACCGGTATCAAGAAGCACTAACACTATTTTACTAGGGAACGACACCGATCAAAAGTTCTTGAGCAGCCTGGGTGTCAACTTCAAAAGAGCCGGCAAAATAGTTAAAGGAACAGAGTTGCTGATTGTTGGTAATATTAAGAATGAACAACAGCCCGACGTTTTACGTTTTGCCAGAGGCGGAGGAAAGGTTATCATATTGCCCAGAAATACTACCAATTCCTTCCTGGGTGTTTCTTATAAAAAAGCAGATGATTTTGCCGGCGCCTATCATATTCCAAACTGGCCGGAGGCAGCAGGTATCTCGATCTCAGATAGCCGTTATCGTGCCAATTTCAACACCATTGTTCTTTCATCTGGCTGTGAAATCGGTATTGACGGATTACTGGGCCGGAAAGCAGAAGGCAAGGGAACCATGCTATTTACTCAATTTGACCCTAACCGTTTTGACGCTGACTCCTTAACGTACTTTCGGTTTACCAGGTGGCGTCAAACCAGGGCATTATCTCAGGTATTAAGTAATGCAGGATGTTCTTTTGTTATGGATAGGATAATTTTTGGAGAGAAAGATCCTAATCTGTATTCGGTAAATCTTGCCGGTAATTGGAAGGCTATGGTTACTAATGGCATGCCTGCTGCAAAAGATAGCAAAGATAAATATAAAGACCAAGGTATTACCCCTGCAGCATTAAACCTGGTTAAAGCCGATGCAGATGAAAGTAAAATGTATGAAGTTGCTGGTGGAGAGTTTTTTGAGAAAACGCGGCCCGAATGGAAGGATCTGGACGGCGAAGTGGTTTACAGAAAAACAGTTCAAGTCCTGGATAATATGCTGGGAGAAGATTTGTCTTTACACTTGGGCGTGATAGATGATTATGATCAGGTTTATGTTAATGGCGAATTAGTTGGCCAGACCGGTATGGATAAAGCATCGCCGTGGTCATACGAAAGAAGCTATGTTATTCCGGCTAAATTAATTAAGAGGGGCGCTAATGTAGTTGCTATAAGAGTATTTGATGGATTTGGCGGCGGCGGACTTGTTCCAACTCCAAAAAAGCGTGAGATAGTTCCCTTTATTAAAAAAAATGTACCAAGCTTTTATCACCCTGATTACCTGGATAGCTTCGATTTAGGCGACGACCCTTTCCGGTATTTCAGATGGTAATGCGAACATAGCATCATGTATTTTAAAGTGAATATCTATTAACCAATTAAAAACCAAGTAGCAAGTATGAAAGAAATTTAACATTTTATCCGAGTATCGACCTTGTCTTCGTTAAACCTTTAGCCGTCAGGCTTTAATAACCTATAATTTAAACTAACCAACAAAATCATGACAAGAAAACTATCTAATACTTTTCTTCTTTTACTATTTTTTTCGCTTGCATTTATTTTAGGAATAAACAGTGCAAGGAGTCAGGACTACAAGGAGGAGATCGTTTTTCCGACTAAATCTGTTCACTTTAGTGATGGAGAGGCCTGGTCAAGCAGTATTGGAAATAACTTTATTACCGGTTCTTCATTTTGGGTATATATCAACCCAAATTTAGAAGCTATTATTGCGAAGAAGAGTTCCGATGGTACCATTACAACAAAGGTACTAATGCAAAACGTCCCGAATAACGATAAACATGCTGAATTTTCTTTAGGCATTGACAATGAGGGTTATATTCATGTTATTGGGGGGCTACATAATTCGGGCCCTGAATATTATGTAAGCACAAATCCTGATGATATTGGTTCTTTTGAATTCAGAGGCAACCACACTTCTGCCGGTGGGATCGAGGGGACGCAAATAACCTACCAATCATTTGTACGCAGCAACACAGGCACGCTGTTTTTAACTTACCGCAATAATGTTATTGAGGATTCATCTACCGGTTCCCGTTCCTTAGCTTTAGCTAAATACGATACCAAGACAAAAAAATGGAAGATGATTGGTGGAAAAAATTACGAGGTTACCAATCAACAATGCCAAACAGTTACCGGAGAACAAACGGGCATAACGGCATTTGTGTGGAATAATTCCGGCGTAGGTCTTATGCATCCAGAGAACGGGAGCTGTTCTTCACTTGCTTTTTACCAGGGTTATCAGGCGACGATCAAGTTTGATCAGAATAATGGAATGCATGTAACCTACAATATGGCGGATAGGATTAATACAGACATGAGTCCGAATTCAGGAGGGGATCCATCTTCATCTA